>JBBQYS010000080.1:0-14868 GCA_038208485.1 Chitinophagales bacterium | reverse complement strand
GTAAAAAATATATTGATGAGTATTCCGCCAAGCTTTATGACTGCATATTTTTTTGGATGACGCTCCAACCTCAGTTTGGCAAATGGAATAACCGAGAGCGTATCTATCATAATAATGAAGATGCTCATCAGCATAAGTTCCGGGAAAGCACCCACCCCGGCAAGGGAAGCCAGCTTTTTATAAAAGAGTAAAAGTATTCCTCCAAACAAAAATGTAGTAATGAATACGGAGGTGGCTATGGTATCAAAAACCTGTTTTGCTTTCAGGTCTTTGTGACTTGTAAACCTGAAGAAAGCCGTTTCCATTCCATAGGTAAACAACACATTGAAAATAGGAATTACGGTATAGATGAGGCTCATCAACCCGTAGTTTGCTGTAGAAAGTATACGGGAAAGAAAAGGTGTGAGCATGTAATTTAAAAACCTGGCAGCAATGGTGCTTCCGCCATACCAAATTGTTTCGCCTGCTAGTTGTTTTATCTTACTCAATGTATTGCCTTAAAAAAATTTTGCTGCTAAATTAGGATTCTCCCTGCACTCCTGCTTTTTTTAATGCTTGTACTGCTGTGGTGCATCGGCAGTAAATAATTTATTGTTGGTAAATGAAGTATCGGTAAGTGTATATAAAAAATAGATCAACTGGTTTTTTTGCAGCGGACTCATGCTCATCTTTTTCCTGAGCAAAGGATCAAGGTTAGGTAAGGAAGTATCCAGTTTCAGGTAATGATCTATGGCTTCGCTCAGGCCATAAAACCTGCCGTCGTGCATGTAGGGAAAAGTCCTCTGCACATTGCGCAGCGATGGCACTTTAAATTTCAGGGAATCTGCAGCATCGCCTGTAATGTCCAGCCTGCCTGCATCTGCAAAACGATTTAGTGTAATGCCATTGTTCCGGAAAGTATTATCTGTAAACAAAGGTTCTGCGTGGCAGGTATTGCAGGTTTGTTTAAACACCTGGTAGCCTGATAATTCAAATGCAGTAAGGCTGTCAGTTCCGGCCTTCCATTTATCATACCGGCTGTTGCTGCTGGTAAGCTGCCCAACAAACTGTGCCAATGCTTTCAATACCCGGGAGCTCGTGACATTTGTCTCGCCATAAGCTTGTTTAAAATATCGCTGGTAAGAATCATCAGCTTTTATTTTGGCGATAACATTACCCAAAGTTTCGCCCATTTCATTCGGTGCCGTAATCGGATTAATGGGTTGCATTTCCAGGTTGGCCACACCACCATCCCAATGAAACTTAGTCATCCAGGCCAGGTTCTGCAAAGCCGGCGCATTGCGGGTAGTGAGCGTATTGGTCACTCCATGACTCAGGTCATGATCGTATGTGCTGAAGGCTGCAAAAGATTGGTGACAGCTTCCGCAACTGGTCGCATCATCACTACTGAGGCGGGGATCATAAAACAATTTTTTACCCAGCAAAAACATTTCTTTGGTAGGAGGGTTTTCTGCAAAAATATCGCCATCCGGTAGTGGCCATCCCTCCGGAATCTGCAAAGGCATGGGCGTTTGTGCCCTGGGACCTAATCCATCATTTTGCGAAGCAGAAATAAAGACATACCCTAATAAGAGCATACAAAATATGCCTGAAAAAATGATGATATGGGTTTTAAATTTTTTCAATTAATACATTCTCTTACTCCCCTTGGAGAACATTTTTGGCAACCTGTCTGCTATCAAAACAGCCTCAGGACCGGCTTTTATTACTAACCCTGTGTTAGCTATAATTAAAGTTTTATCCCAAAGTTTATCCAGGTGAACATTTATATATACCTGGCTTTTGTCCTGGTTAATTTTTACAGGATGCTCGTAAGCTAAAGAAATATTTCGCATCGTTTTTTGTGCAGCAGCAAAACCGCCAATATGATATTCCACCCGGTTCAGGTCTGTTTTTGCCTGCGGCGAATAACCTTCCAGTTTAAAATTTACATATCCACTGTTCCAGGCCCAGTACATGTCATTGAGTGGATCTAAGGCTCCATCCTGCACACCACCAATATGAAAAATACTATCTACACCAAGCAGAAAACTTAAGGACCTATATTGACCCTCCGGCAAATAAAGCGTAAGGCTATCTGAGGCAAATGCATCTACTAAGTAAATTTCCTTAGAAGAAACCTTATCAGCTTTTGAAGTTGCAAAACTTATATTGCTCACATAGTATTTCAGTTTCTTAATAGAAATACTATCCCCGGATGTCAATTGATACGCTGTGCCTCTTGTAATTTTTTCCCCTTGAATCAGGTGCTGAAAATGTACAGTGACCGGAACAGTTTTTAGTGGCCCGGCCGGTTGAAATAACAAATAAAGAGAAAGTATTAAATTGATCATAAGTTGTATAGGTTGTGGAAAAATATTTACATAACAGGTTTACGACGCTGCTCTTTCACTTCAGCTTTTTTCTGTTTCCCTTGCAGCCTTCTTTCTTTGGCTGCTTTAGAAACCCTGGTTGGTTTTCTTTTTTTGGGCACGTGAAGCGCTTTTTCAATGAAGGCCTCCATTTTTTTTAATGCGTCCTCTTTGTTGGCCAACTGGCTTCTTTCTTTCTGGCTTTTTACTACCAAAAACCCTTCGGTATTTATTTTTGTAACAAGTTTTTCTATAATTCGTTGTTTTTCTTCCGGAGAATATTCAGCAGAATTTTCTACATGCCAATAGGCTTCCACCATGGTTTCCACTTTGTTTACATTCTGGCCGCCTTTGCCGCCACTTCGGGCCGTTTTGTATTTTACTTCGTACTTAATTACAGGCATGGCTTAAAATTACCAAATATGGAAGGCTTTTTGCCAAATTAGCTTTTAATAGTAGCGTTAATATTTCGGTAAGAACAAAAAAACATACATTTTTGCAACAACTAAAACCGGTGGTCATCAACTTGAACAGCATTTATCATTCATTAACTGAGCGGAAAGCAGCAGGAAAGAAATCCTTTGCTGTACTTATAGATCCTGATAAGGTGAATGACGGGCATGTGGATGAATATATAACCCTGGCCACTGCTGCAAAAGTTGACTATTTTCTCGTCGGCGGCAGCCTGGTTATTTCCAACTACCTGGATGAATGTGTACAGCTGATCAAAAGCCGTTGTAATATTCCTGTAATACTTTTCCCCGGCAGTCCTTCACAGATTTCCAAATATGCAGATGCCCTTTTATATCTTTCCCTGATTAGTGGCAGAAATCCTGAATTACTAATAGGCCAACATGTAGTAAGTGCGCCTGTAGTAAGACAAAGTGGTTTGGAAATAATGCCCACTGGTTATATGGTGATAGATGGTGGTGCACCCACTACTGTTTCTTATATCAGCAATGCCACACCGCTTCCTTCTGACAAAAATGAAATAGCCATGTGTACTGCCATGGCTGGAGAAATGCTGGGTATGAAACTGATTTATATGGATGCCGGAAGTGGAGCAAGAACACCAATTTCCGAGGGCATGATTCAAAAAGTAGCCTCTTGTATTGATGTTCCGCTGATTGTTGGTGGTGGTATCCTTACCGCAGAGAAAGCCTACATGAATTGCAAGGCAGGGGCAGATGTAATCGTTGTAGGAAATGCCATCGAAAAAGATTCTACCCTAATTAAAGAAATTGCTTCCGCTGTTCATGGCGCTACAGTAATTGCCTAACCATATTTTGTTCTGATCAATCCCCGGTAAATGTTTTCAAAAACAGACATTGAAACATATTTTCTTGCAGAAAAAGCTGGCGGGTTATTTCTATTGATCATTGGCGTTATTTCCATTATCATGGCAATGGTTTTTTTGTTTGGACTAAAAACAAACTTCTTTAAAGGTGTCGCTGTTGTATTTCTTCTTCTTGGGGTTATAGAAATAATTGTTGGGGCCGTGGTATACAAACGAAGTGATAAGGATAGACTTACCCAGGTTTATGCCTATGATATGAATCCCCAGAAGCTAAAGAATGAAGAGCTTCCGAGAATAAAAAAGGTGAATAAAACTTTTGTTTTCCTTAGTTATGCAGAAATAGTCCTTGGCCTGGCAGGACTGATCGTGTTTTTGATTTTCCGCAATGACCCCACGAAAAGGTTTCTCTGTGGAATTTCTCTTGGGGTATTTGTGCAAATGATTATTATTTTCAGCTTTGATCAGGTTGCTGCAAAGAGAGCAATGGTTTATACGAAAGGACTGGAAAGTTTTGTGACCTCGAAAAATTGAAACAATAAAAATGGTTCGGTGCGCTGTGCCTGAACCAAACTATTTCTCCTGTTTCGGTATTCTCGTTGGCGTATCTTTTCCGCTGATGATACTTGTGCTGCTTTGGGCAATGGCTTCAATGATGGCAACCATGTTTTTCATATCCAGCGTTTCAAATTCATCTTCCTGGGTATGGTAATATTTTTCATCATCCATCTTACTGGTGCTGATGGTATGTGCCGGAACTCCCAGCGCAGCAAGGGTTGCATTGTCACTACGATAAAATAAATTCTGGTCGGTATACGGATCAGGATGAAAAGTAAATGCTGTGCCTCCAAGATTTTTCTGCAATATTTTTCCAAGGTCAGAGCGTTCGTATCCAGTGATGTAGCCACTGTTGTTTCCCCACTTACTTTCTGTACCAATCATTTCTATATTCAGCATGGCCACTACCTGGTCGGGATCTATCGTCTTACTAAAATACTGCGAACCAAAACCGCCAATCTCTTCTGCAGTAAATGCTACAAAAATAAGTGTCCGTTCGTTGTCTGCTTTTTGTTTAAAATATCTTGCAAGTGCAATTACAGCTGTGGTTCCGGCGGCATCATCGTTGGCTCCGTTGTATATAGTATCCCCTGCTGCATTTGGTTTGCCAGTCCCCAGGTGATCGTAATGGCCACTGAAGACTACATATTCATTCTTCTTTGATTTGCCAGGAATCACTCCAACGACATTCGCTAATTGCATATTTGATATTTGATGAACTACCTCAAATTCATAAGTAGTTGGTTTTTCATCTGACAATACAAAAACAACTGATGCCTGGTTGGGGTTCATACTATTCTTAAAACCAGCAAGGTTTTTAAATCGTTTTCCAATTGCTGTTGGTACTACAACCAGTGCTTTTTTATTTTGCAGTATCACCTGGTAAGCCTGTTGCATCAGTTCCTTACCGGCATCGAGCATAATAACCTCGATACCAGATTTTTCATCAAGATGAAAATTTGCTTCCCTAGTGATCGCAACTATATTATCCTGTGATACTGGGCTTTTATTTATTTTGCCGGAAGCAGAAATAAATTTTGCCTTTACACGAGAAAAATCTTGCTTGTAAGAACTCAAGCTATCAAAGAAAACAAGACCTGCAGCTGCAAATTCTGAAGCAATGAAATCTGCCGCTTTATCAATACCCGGAGTAAATGTTTTTCTGCCCATCATGTCATCTGCACTCAGGGTTTTTTCTACACGGGACACATATTCCAGGTCGATTATTGGTTTACCTCCCTGGGCAAATGTTTGCATTGCCGCAAACAATATAAGCGGCAGGAAGAAAATTTTTTTCATGTTTCTTTTAATAAAATTTTTAATCATCTAGAGACTCATCATTTCTTTAAACTTCACCGCCTGCCTTCTGCTCACTTCTATTTTTTCTCCACCCTTTAGGTCCAGGATTAGTCCCCCGTTAAAATAAGGTTCTACTTTATCCACCATTCTAAGGTTTACAATATGCTTCCTGTTGGCCCGGAAAAAAGTTTTTTCTTCCAGCTTTTCTTCCAGCGCATTTAGTGATTTTAAGATCAACGGCTTGTTGGTTCCAAAATACACTTTTGCATAGTTGCCCACACTTTCAAACAGCCTTACTTCTCCCAGTTTTACAAACCAGCAACGCTCACCATCCTTTACAAAAACCTGGTCGTTCTCAGTAAGTGTACCACGCATATTGCTATGTACCAGCTGCTCTTTTTCTTCGGCAAGTTGTATTTTTTGTAAAGCATCTGCCAACCTTTTTGGTTCTACCGGTTTCAATAAATAATCCAGGGCATTTACTTCAAAAGCCTTTAATGCATATTCATCATATGCCGTTACAAAGATCACATAAGGCGGGATAGTATCCATTTCTGCCAACATATCGAAACCAGTCTTCTCCGGCATTTGTATATCCAGGAAAATAAGGTCGGGCTGCAATTCTTCTATCTTCTCCATCCCTTCTTTTGCATTAGGCGCTTCACCAATTACTTCTACTTCAGGAAATTCCTGTAGCAATTTGGCTAGCTCATTTCTTGCCAGCCTTTCATCATCTATAATAAGTGCTTTGTATTTCATTACCCTTTGTTTTATTGATCAAAAAAAACTTTGTCTTACAGAAAATTTACAAGTGGCATGTAGATCGTACTTACCACCTGGTTGTTTTCCAAAGCTTTAATTTCAAATTTTGCTTTCCCGTTGTAGAGCAGTTTTAGCCTGTCTTGCGTACTTTTTATACCAAAACCTTCGTGGCTATTGTTTCCATTTTTAAGCTGCCCCGTATTAATGATCTGCAGTTTGAGTTCATCTGCTACGATCTTACTGCTGATATTTATTTCACCGCCATATATCTGTTTGCTAATGCCATGCTTGATGGCGTTTTCCACCAGGGTTTGCAGCATCATCGGGGGTATAGGCTGTTCCAGCGTATTTTCATCTACATCCATACTTATTTTTAGCCTTTCCTCAAAACGCATGTGCTCCAGTTCCAGGTAATCATTTACAATATTCAGCTCCTGCTTCAAAGGCACAGTTTCTTCTTTTTCTGCACTCATACTGCTGCGCAAAATGTTGCTTAGCTCGGTAATGGCTTTCCTTGCACGGGTTGGATTTTCATCTACCAGGGCACGGATACTGTTGAGGGCATTAAAAATAAAATGTGGATTAATGTGAGACTTTATGGTTTTTAATTCCAGTGATTTCACTGTTGCTTCTAACTTTAAAGTATCTAACTGCTGCTGCCTGTTTCGTTCTGCATAATGATAAAAAAAGTAAATAAAGTTCCAGATGACAATAAGCCAGAGTGCATTGAAACTGCTAAGCAGGATTCGCATTGGGCGGGAAAACTTTGCCATACGTTCCGGTATACCAATGATACTATCTATTACTTCTGAAGTGATGCCAAAAATAATAGCATAAAGTATACTGATGCAAAGAAAATATATGATCTGCATTTTCATGCTCTTATTCAACACCTTCATGGCATGTATTTGCATGCGCATGATGTGGGTAATCAGTAAGCCGGCAGCACAGGTAATGAGTAAACTCTGCACATACTCCGGGGTAGATTTACCAATGGTAAATACAAAGAATAAGCTAATAAGTATATTCAGCGACCATCCACAAACCTGAAACAGCCAGTATTTAGAAATATTTTTCATATGAGGGATAAAATTAGAGCTTTGATTAGATGAAGCAGAAAGATATTATTTTAAAGGTAAAAAGCCGTGGTAAGAGGCTGCATCTTGGATTCTCAGATGAAATGTACAATAAATAGTCATCAAATACCCACATGCCAACACCCAAAAATTAATCTTTAACTTGTCAGGTAAAAAACAATTTCGTTTTATCAATATTGAACAACAATGCCGGAAAATTTCATCCAGGAAACTAAAAATCTTTTTACCAATAACGTTGTAGAACAGATCAGCAAGAAATTAGAGGAGTCTCCTGCTGCTATTTCTAAAGCATTGAGCGGAATTATTCCTTCCTTGTTTGCAGGTTTCATTCACCAAACTTCTATGCCGGAAAAAGCAAAGGAAATAAATGACCTTATTCACAATGCCGGTAAATGCTCAAACCAGGAACTAGCTGCATTTTTCTCTACGGGTGAAGGGCAGCCTTTTGTACGTGGTTTATTTGAAAAAATAGGGGGGAGCGGCCTTACAAATGTCATTGCAGATTTTGCCTCTATAAAAACAGAATCTGCAGCAGAACTACAGCAAATCACATTACCTATAGTAATGGGCTTCCTGGGTAGATTTTTTACAGCCAATGATATTGCTACTGCCTCAGAAGCTTTGCAAAAACAGAAAATTTTTTTGGAAAAAGAAATGCCTACCGGCGTAAACCTGGCGGTAATAACAGGTGCTGATTCCCTGATGAAGACCGAAAGTACAAAGGCAAAGAATCAAAACAAGAACAGCCAGGCCGAAGTAAGTGACGACAATAACGGTGGTGGATTGTCCTGGTTTTTTGTTGTCTTTTTTTTGGCCTTAATTGGTGTTGCAGCTTTGTATTTTTCCAGGCCCAAAAAGGTAAAACTAAGTGAACCAAACAGCCTAACTGCTTCAGACAGTAACCTGGTAAAACCTGATTCTTTACTACTGACAGAAGAGCTTTCATCTGCCCCCGGTAAAATAGACAATGCCGGAAATTTTATTTATGACGATGGACCAATAAAAACTTTCGATCTGAATGGGGTAAGTTTCCAGGCCGGAGCAAAAACTACAGAGATAGCAATAAGCGAATTCCTTCTGACAAAGGATACCACAAATACACAAGGAAAATGGTTTACGCTTAAGAACGTACAATTTGAAACTGACAGTAATACTATTACAAAAGCATCACTGGAACACCTGGTCAATATTGCAAAAATTGTAAAAGCGTTTCCGGGAATAAAATTTCATATCAGTGCATTTACTGATAGTTCCGGGAATAAAGAAAAAGACTTGCTGGCCACTAAAGTCAGGGCTTCCAGACTTGCATCTAAGTTAAAAGAACTCGGCATTCCGGATAGTACGATCCGCTCTGCTAAAGGTTATGGCTTTGTATTTCCCATAAGTGGGAATAAAACGGCAGAAACCAATGCAAAGAATAGGAGAATTTCATTATACATTATACCCAAATAGTAATAATTAATAGCATCTAGGCCAGGATTTAAATACACAGGATTTATTAGAAGTGCAGCAGGAAGCAGTATTATAGAAAACGCATTTACACAAATACCAGTATACGATCTGGGATAAAGAATATAAAATTTTTCTTCGTACAGCTTATTGAGGTATTAAATTTTTCCTACTACGTCACTTATTAGCTGGGGTCTGCCCAGGGTGTAATAATGTAGTACGGGAACACCTGCCTTCTTTAATTCCCGGCTCTGCATCAGTAACCATTCTGCCCCTACCTGTTCTACATCTTTGTCAGTTTTGCATTTGGCTATTTCGTTGCTCAATGCTGCCGGCAAATCAATGTGAAATACTTTTGGCAGAAGGGTTAATTGTTTGACGCTATAAATAGGCTTCAGTCCCGGAATGATAGGCACATTAATACCAGCAGCCTTACAATCCTTTTCGAATTGGAAAAACTTTTTATTATCGAAGAACATTTGGGTTACGATGTAGTCGGCACCGCCATCTACTTTCATTTTCAGGTATTTCATGTCGCTCTCCATGTTTGGGGCTTCAAAATGTTTTTCCGGGTAACCAGCTACACCGACACAAAATTTTGTTTTGGTCGTATTTTTTAAGTCGTCTTCCAGGTAAATTCCGGCATTTAATTTTTGTACCTGTGCTAAAAGATCGCAGGCATATTTGTGTCCTTCGGGGTGTGGCTCAAAGCCGGCTTCATTCTTTGCAGCATCTCCCCTGAGCACAAGAACATTGTCTATGCCCAGGTAATCAAGGTTTATAAGGGCATTCTCTGTTTCATTCAAATCAAAACCGCCACAAATCAGGTGAGGACAAGTATCTACCAGGTATTTATTCATAATGGCTGCACAAATACTTTCTGTACCCGGACGCTTACGCACCACAACTTTTTCAAAAGTTCCATCAGCTTTCTTTTTGAATACATGTTCACTCCGGTGATACGTTACATTAATATAAGCAGGCTTGTGCTCCATTAGCGGATCCAGGTGATCATACAGGGATTGTATACCTTTCCCTTTTAGAGGAGGTAGTATTTCAAAAGAAAGTAAAGTGTCTTTTGCGTTAGCTATATGTTCAGTTATCTTCATTGTCCTGGTATAAAATGAGTGCAAATTTACACCCGCAGTGTTTAGGAAGCAAATCCTTTATCTGCAGCAGCCCGCAGTTGTAATTGCTTATTTTTGTATTCATTAAAAAAATTTCAGCTTGAGTCTTACAATAGAAACCAAAAACCTGGTAAAAAAATACGGAAGCCGCACGGTGGTAAATGATGTTTCATTTAAAGTGCAACAGGGAGAGATTGTTGGATTGCTTGGCCCGAATGGTGCCGGAAAGACCACTTCTTTTTACCAGGTAGTAGGATTAGTAAAACCGGATGAGGGCGAAGTTTTTTTAAATGACCTGAACATTTCCAAACTGCCCATGTACAAGCGGGCTCAGATGGGTATTGGTTATTTGCCCCAGGAAGCGAGTGTTTTCAGAAAGCTAAGTGTGGAGGACAATATCATTGCCGTACTGGAAATGACCAAGCTTAAAAAAGCTGACCAAAAGGCAAAGCTGGAATCTTTATTAGATGAATTCCGTTTGCAACATGTTCGTAAAAATAATGGTGATACACTTAGTGGTGGAGAAAGACGCAGAACAGAAATTGCCCGTGCCCTGGCAGTAGATCCAAAATTTATTTTGCTTGATGAACCTTTTGCCGGTGTGGATCCCATTGCGGTAGAAGATATACAGGAAATCATTGCGAAGCTAAAATTTAAAAACATCGGTATACTTATCACTGACCATAATGTGAATGAGACCCTTTCCATTTGCGACAGGGCTTACCTGCTGATAGATGGCAGTATATTTAAACACGGCACTGCCGAAGAACTTGCTGGTGATGAACAGGTACGCAGACTTTACCTCGGTAAGAATTTTGAGCTGAAAAGAAAAGATTATTTACATGATATGGCCAGGGGTGGGAATAATTAAGGTAAATTGTTTTTGTTGCATTCATTTTTTAAACGAAGTATTAGCAATCAATATCTATCTTTCCGGCAATGAACCTGTTGTCTTCCATCATATCCAAGTTGGCACGAATGCGCCTCTGGCGCATCAAGCACTGGAAAGAACATCCTGAAACCAGTCAGCGGCAGGTTTTACAGCACCTCATAAATGCAGCACAATACACAGAATTCGGAAAAAAATACAGCTTTAATAAATTATTTACTGTAAAAGAATTTAAGGCCAAAGTGCCCATCCAGGATTATGACGACATGAAGCCCATGATAGAAAGAATGATGGCGGGAGAAAACAATATTTTATGGAATGAACCTATAAACTGGTTTGCCAAAAGCAGTGGTACTTCCAGCGACAAAAGCAAATACATACCTATAAGCACAGAGTCATTACAGGACAACCATTTCCAGGCAAACAAAGATCTGCTGAGTAGTTATTATAAAAACTTTCCTAACAGTCATTTACTCACCGGCAAAGGACTGGTGGTAGGTGGCAGCCATGAGATTTGCAGTATAGGTGAAGAAATTCATTATGGAGACCTTAGTGCTGTATTGATGCAGAATACTCCCTTTTGGGGACAATGGTTGCGTACACCAGAGCTTAGTGTCGCCCTGCTGGATGAATGGGAAACCAAGCTGGAAAAACTGGCCGAAATCACCTCAAAGGAAAATGTGACCTCACTGGCCGGAGTTCCCACCTGGACTTTGCTGTTGCTAAAAAGAATATTGGAAATTACCGGGAAGCAAAAGATCATAGAGGTATGGCCAAATTTGGAACTCTATATAAATGGTGGCGTGAGCTTTATTCCTTACCGGCAGCAGTTTGAAGATATTATTGGTGCACCCATCAATTACCTGGAAGTATATAATGCCAGTGAAGGGTTTTTTGCCGCACAGGAAAAACCCGGAGATGATGGAATGGTGCTTTACACAGAACATGCTATTTTTTATGAATTCATGCCGGCAAGCGAATTTGGAAAACCCAAACCAAAAACAGTTGGGCTGAAAGAAGTAAAAATGGGTCAGAACTATGCCCTGGTGATCAGCACGAGTGGCGGACTTTTTCGTTACCTTGTTGGAGATACCATTCAGTTTACAAGCAACAAGCCTTACCGCATTATTGTTTCCGGAAGGATCAAACATTACATGAATGCCTTTGGTGAAGAAGTGATTGTAGACAATGCCGACAAAGCCATAGCCATAGCGTCGGAAAAAACAAATTGTGTCATCAGGGATTATACAGCTGCACCGGTTTTTTTCGCCAAAGGAAAAAATGGCACCCACGAATGGCTGATAGAATTTGAAAAGTCTCCCGAAGATCTTACTGTGTTTACAAAAGAACTGGATGCAGCCCTGCAAAGCATCAACAGTGATTATGAAGCCAAGCGGCAGAAAAATATTGCCTTGCGTATGCCGGAAATAAAATCATTACCCGAGGGCACTTTCAATAATTGGTTGCAACAGAAAGGTAAGGCTGGGGGACAACATAAAGTACCACGACTCAGCAATGACAGGAAACTTTTGGAAGAAGTCTGGAAGATAGCACAGGAAACTGCCGTATAGTTTTTTCTTTTTTGTGCATGAATGATGAAGTATAAATTTTTATCTTTCCGGTTATTAGAATATTTTAATAAACAATTTTAGTTATTCATCGTAATACCTGCCAGGTTTTGTATTCAAATTAATTGGCTTGAGGTATTCCATTGATCAATAAAAAAGAACTTAAAAAAATGCATATGAAATTATTAGAAGGAAAAAATGCGATTGTTACGGGGGCTGCCCGTGGAATAGGAGAAGCCATTGCCATTTTATTTGCAGAACATGGAGCCAATGTCGCTTTTACTTATGTAAGTGAAAGCAGTGCGGGCAAAGCAAAAGAACTGGAAGATAAACTTACAGGTATGGGTGTAAAAGCCCGGGCATTTAAAAGCAATGCTGCAGATTTTTCTGCCTGTGAAACTTTTGTCAGCGAAGTGATTTCCGATTTTGGTTCGGTAGATATTTGTGTAAACAACGCAGGAATTTCCAAAGATAATTTACTGCTTCGCATGACGCCGGAGCAATGGGACGAAGTGATGCAGGTAAACCTGAAATCAGTTTTCAATATGACCAAGCAGGTAATCAGGCCGATGATGAAAGCAAAAGCCGGTACCATTATAAATATGAGCAGCGTGATAGGAGAAATGGGAAATGCAGGCCAGAGCAGTTACGCAGCCAGCAAGGCCGGTATCATTGGCTTTAGTAAAAGTGTGGCCAAAGAACTGGGCAGCCGCAACATACGTTGCAATTCAATAGCTCCCGGTTTTGTAGAAACAGATATGACCAGCTACCTGAAAGAAGGCGACGCTTCAGAAAAATACAAATCCAGTATCCCGCTTGGCCGTTTTGCCAAAGGAGAAGACATTGCCAACGTAACTTTATTCCTTGCCAGCGATATGAGTAGTTATGTTACGGGGCAGACGATAAGTGTTTGTGGTGGGTTGAATATTTGATGGGTTGCATTACTAAATGATGGAAGATGGAAGTACATTCATTTGAATCAAGGGTTATCGACGAGGCGGCTTCCCCCTGTGGCAACACAAGGTTTCTTTCAGCATGCTTCTGTGATTGGGGGTTCTTTGTATATAGGCGGTGATCTTAACCCTAATGTTGGTGAGCAGAAACTAGTCATAGCTTTAGTGTTCAATATTTAATAAGAGATTACTACTGAAAGATGTAATAACAAGGGCAAAAAAATACCTGGGGATATGTAAATATTTCTGGTGTGCGGTCATAGAATTGGCCAGGCACCTACAATACGTTTTGTATAACGCTAGATAGTTGGTTACAAGCCCTTTACAAGGGTTTCAGTTTTCAACATTCCAAAACTGGACTAAATTTTACAAAAACGTATTTACGCAACGTCAATACAAAATGTATAACACTAAAAGATTGATTATCAAGACCAATTTTTTTCGTAAGTTGCGTCTTATAACATAAATCCAAGAGTTAGCTGTAATTCTTTTCATGCAACGTTTTCATCTTGACAAATGTCATGTTGTTAAATAAACTCATTATGAAATATATTCTATCTATTTTAATACTTATAGTATTGTTTGTGTCTTGCAAAAAGGAAAAAGGGGCTTTAAAGGACGAGCCTGCTCCCTCCAAAATAATTTTAAGCGATACATTGACAGCTGGACAATGGTGGGGTTTAAATACCGGAGACACAATAACCGACATATATAAAACTATTCAGAGCATTCAGACAGAGAAACACATTAACTATTTAGGCATTGTTGGTAATATATTTACAAAAATGGAAGACCTTGAAAGTATACTACCCCTATACACTTCCATATTTTTGGATGAGATGAATGGTACTAAAAGCGGCGTTCAAATTTACTTTGCTTACAACAAGGTCGATGCTATTTGGACAAATAGTGGAACCGAATTAAGCAGATGGCCACTAAATACTGAGAGAGCTGCTACGATAGTACAGAATGACCCTATCGAAAATATTTATTCAACTCTCACAAACATTAAGCTCAATCCAGCATTTGCAAATAAGTTTGAGCGTATTTCTTTATTTTATAAAGACATCAATAAAGCCTATGACTCTCAAATGAGTAAATCTCAACAATGGCATTTTAGTGCCACGGTAAATGACAAAAGATTTTACGTGGTTCATCTCAATTTCTCCTCGGGAATACTAACCTCTATTTATACGACCTTATTTGAGAAGTTTTAAATAACAATATTTGTAAAATAGAACTACAGCTAACATTGGTATTGCCAATAGTTGGGCTCGACATTGGAACAATCAGCAGCGTTAATTCTATTGTACTTTAGTCCCAAGCTTGACGAACAAAGCCGAACTTAAGTTCTTAATATTTATCTTTATCAAAAAGCTAGGCAGCGGTTCTGGCGGACGAATTTCAAATTCCCAACCATCGGCAATACCTGCACGTTGGCTGCAACCTTAGACGACACCCTAATAATCAAAACTTTCAAATGGGACTATTCGATTTTTTAAAAAGTAAAACAAAACCAGA
>JBBQYS010000079.1:0-15023 GCA_038208485.1 Chitinophagales bacterium | reverse complement strand
GCATCATACATACTGATCAATGCCTCGGCTGCAACTGCATCTTTTTTATCACCTGATATTTGTATACTCCAATTTTCTTTACTACCCGGCAAAATGTTATCCCGGAAAGTAGAATAATCTATTTTTAGTTCCTTATTGGTCCATGGTACATTATATAACTGGTTGTAATTATAAAACCTATTGTGCTGCACAAAGCTTTGAGACAGCATTACACCTCCACGGTCTTTCTCATTTATTTTTATTGAATTCTTGTAAGCATCCCCCTGTTTTATATCAATAAAATTCAGGCTGCCTTCTCCTTCAGTTTTTTTAAGTTCTTCTATGACCCATATTTTCTTGAAGCCGGTTTTGTAATCATAAGCCAGTGTTTCTCCCGGCTCCAGAACTTTTTTATTTTCATCTACAGCAAATGGCACATTTACATTTTCTTCTTTTTTTGTGAGTTGCACATAGACTATATCTTTTACAGGCTCTCCATATTTATCGATAGTAGTTGCAGTAAGCCTGTACCAGCCGGCAGGAAGTTTCAATCCTTTGAAATTCCAGTCTCCGGTTTTAGTCGTTGTATCATTTAATGTAGCAAATGTTTTTTCTACCGCCCAGGTCTGCATATTTGATTCATCCTTGTATTCATCATAAGGAAAACTTGCAGTGTAGGCTTCCCGGCTCATAACAAACTGATCTGGTTTTTCCCAATACCTGCTGCGGTACACCTGGTTATTGCTGACTAATTTATCTATGGTAAGTGTAACTTTTGTCTGCTCAAAAACACCGTTGGTATTAGTAGATTTTATTTTTATTTTTTGCAGGCTATCGGCTTCCAACTTATTTGCACTCACAATATCCAGATCTAGTGCCTGGTATTTTACAGAGACATTTGTAGTGCCGCTATGTGTTTCACCATTCAGGTCGGTTACGTCTGCACTCACTTCGTAAGTAAATGTTGGCTGTGCTTTTTTGTCGATTGATTCATCAGGTATTGCTTTAAATACAATAGTGAAATCACCTGAAGCATCTGTTACTGCAGCACCATTGGTTATTTCCATTTCTTCTGTAGAACGATTAGGCATCCTCCATCCCCACCACCATGGGTAGCGAACTTTTCTTACCACACGATAAGTAAGTTTTGCCCCATCAATATTATTTCCGGCAAATGCTTTGGCATTTCCTTTAACAGTGATACTGTCATTTACCCTATAGCTTCCTTCCGGCTGCTTTATCTCAACAGAAAATTTTGGTCTTTTATATTCTTCTACACTAAAATATTTTGAACTATTGGTTATACTATCCGTAATACTAAATTGCCCGTTCAGTTGGCCTTCCGGCAAATCAAAACTGCCATTGTAGGAACCATAATCGTTGGTGGTTACAACGAGGCTTCTTTGTTTTTGGCCGTTGGCATCATAAAGAATGATTGTTGTTTTTTTGTTTTTCAGCACTTCATTATTCCGGCGACCTTTACCCGTTTGCACCATAATTCCTTTAAAGAAAACTTTCTGCCCGGGACGGTAAATGCTTCTATCAGTAAATAAAAAAGTTTGCGTGGTTGCTCTATCATTGTTGTTGTTGTAATAATTGTAGAGATATACATTATCAAGTTGAAAAAGCTCATCATCCTTGTATTTAATTTGCAGAGAAACACTTCTGCTATTTGGAGAGGCTTCTAATTTGGCAAAACCATTTTCATCAGTATTTACAGTGCTTACCATCTTTTGGTCAGATTTTCTTTTGGATGAATTATAAAATTCTTCCCACAAAGTAATTGACGCATTTTCCAGTGGCTGACCTGTATTTCTATCTACAATAAATATTTCATTGCTGTTGTGCATTATCTCACTGATATTAGAAACACTAGTGAGCTGGAAAGCAACCAGGTTATTATCTTTCTTAAAATCTTTATTTACAGACGCTACTACATAGTATAAACCGGACGGCAATCCATCCACTTTTATTTCGGCGCTATGTGTATAATGATCATTACTGCCCGGCACGACTTGCTCCCAGTTTTTCAGGAATTTTTTTTGCAGAACTTCTTCCCAGCTTCTATTATTGCCTTTCACAAAATCCCTCGTTGTTTTATATACCCTGAGGTACAGCTTATCTATGTTTTTGTAAGTCACTAAAACCCTGAAAGGATCATTGATGGTGTTTACTTCTTCAGCACTTAGTTGTAGTGTTTTTTCTTCTATATTATTAATGAGGTTCTTTGCTTTTGCAGCCGCATTTGTTTTGGGATACTTGCTGCTGATGGCCATAGCCATTTGCCTTGCTTTTATTCTATCATTTTTAAGCAGGCTATCGTGCCGGCTTTCATTATCTGTTTTCTGAAACACCAATTGCGCACGCAGAAAAGCGGCTTCTGCACTTTGTTCCGTTCCGCTAAATTCATTTTCCAATTGCAAAAGTGCTGCATCATATAATTCATCTTTGTTAGTGAAAACTCCATGCTCGTACACAAATGCAAGTCGCTTCAGGTCAGCATCTGCGAGGGCAGCTATATTTTTGTCAGCCAAATGAAACCTGAACAGTTCCTGGAATAATTTTAATGCCTGGTAGTAGAGTGAGGTGCTGTCTTCGGATTTTATATTTAGTTGTACAAACTGATCTGCTGCTGCAAAATATTTTTCATCGTTGATGATAAACTTATACGCCGGATTAGTAACTGTATTTTCTGCATTCATAAAAAAGTCCAGTGCTCTATGCGCCAGCAGATCATATATCGTGGGCCGCAGACCTTCAGTGTTCTTTCCTTTATCGATGATCACTGCATATTTATCGAGCCCTGTCTTTTTTAATAAAGTTTCATTTTCTAAAGAAGCCAGGTATTTTTTGGTAATTGTTTGCTGCAATAATTCCAGGCTCCATGTGGCTATATCTTTTGAATTCTCTTCGGCAAGCTCAGTTCGGTTGTAGAATCTCCAGCGGTTCTGGTCCCTGTAATATTGTAGCATTTCTGCCTGTACACTTAGTAAAATATTGGATGCCGGACTTTTAGTTTTTGCTATAATAGTATCCAGGTAAAAATAATTATTGATACCACTTTCCTCCTCTATAAAATTGCGGTACTTCATCAGGAAGAGCCCTGCTTTTATTTGCTGGGCTTCGTTGCTTTTAGCATTGGCTTCATTAAATATTTGTAATGAAACTTCCCGTGCAGAACTATATAGACCTTTCTGTTCCAGGCTGTCTATTTTTTTCCATTCTTTTTTAAAATCGGGGTGCTGTGCTTCTGCCATATGATATTGAAATAAGGAAATGACGAAGAGGGGTAAAAGTTTTTTAAGGATCATGTTGAAATTTTAATCGTTCCTGTAAGATAATTTTTTTGTTTTAAACGCTGTATTTAGATGCTGCTACTTTTCCAGATAGAATTCTTTACAGTTTTACATAATAAAATTTAAGACTTAACATTCTGTTTCACATTTTCTGGAGAAGGTATTTATCAGGTAAAAGGATTAAAAGCATTGTTTAATAATAAAAAATCTTCCGGGAATGTATTAAAAAAAAAGCGGCAAAATCATTGCCGCTTTTTAAAATATGTTTTTGAGAAGATAAATTACATTGTTACACCCATTGCTTCTGCCATTGTTTTACCAATATCCGCCGGGCTATCTACTACATGTATACCGCACTCTCCCATGATCTTCATTTTAGCTTCTGCTGTATCTTCCGCTCCACCAACAATAGCACCTGCATGGCCCATACGGCGGCCCGGAGGAGCAGTCTGTCCGGCAATAAATCCTACCACCGGCTTTTTGTTACCTGTGCTTTTTATGTAACGGGCTGCTTCTGCTTCCATTCCACCGCCGATCTCCCCGATCATTACTATCGCATCTGTTTCATCATCATTCATAAATAGTTCAATGGCTTCTTTGGTTGTGGTTCCTATAATTGGATCACCACCAATACCGATTGCAGTACTGATACCAAGACCCGCTTTTGCCACCTGGTCGGCAGCTTCATAAGTAAGTGTACCACTTTTGCTCACGATACCTATTCTACCTTTTTTGAAAATAAAGCCTGGCATGATACCAACTTTACATTCATCAGCTGTGATTACTCCGGGACAGTTAGGACCAATCAAACGACTATCAGTCCCTACCAGGAAGTTTTTCACTTTTACCATATCACTCACAGGGATTCCTTCCGTGATACATACGATCAGTTTTATTCCTGCATCAGCCGCTTCCAGGATTGCATCTGCTGCAAAAGCAGGAGGTACAAATATGATACTTACATCTGCAGCCGTTTCTTTTACTGCTTCAGCAACAGTATTGAAAACTGGTTTGTCCAGGTGGGTAGTACCACCTTTGTTTGGTGTAACGCCACCTACTACATTAGTTCCGTACTCTATCATTTGCGTAGCATGAAAAGTACCTTCTGTACCGGTAAAACCCTGCACAATGATCTTTGAATCTTTATTTACTAAAACTGACATATGTAAAGCTTGTTTTTAGTGTTTGTTTGCAAAAAAATTTGGGCCCAAAGATAAGGGATGCAGTATACATTATCTATACAGCTTCCCGCAACCCTTATTTGAGAGAGGTAATTTATTTTATGTGATCTATTAAGGTGAACACCAAACTGTTCATTACTTCAAAAGAAAAAGTACCAAGAGGGTGTTTTCACCCAATTTTTTAATTTTCACATAATTTTTTATTTCAATTTATCTTTCTTAATGAAAATTTAATTTATAATTGTGAACTGAAACATCTAACCACTAATAAAAACCTATGCAATCATCACAACAAGAGGTCAAAAACCTGGCTCTGCACTTTTTAAAAGAAAATAATATTCCATATAAGTCATTGGAGAAACCTGTAGCCATCAAAGAAAATGATGAAGGCAATAATTTTGGTTATGACTTCTGGACTATTCCTTTTGAGTATAAAATACCAGAAAATGAAATGGCTTTTATCCTGATCAAAGACGATTCAAGATCTATTATTTGTCTGTTGGCAAAAGATGGTTCACACTATGTAAACTGGAGTTCTCCGGATTGGGGTTCAGAAAACAAGGTACGGGAGACGCTGGAAAAATATTATATCTGATTGTTTTTCATCAACCATTCTTTGAGTTTTACATAAGTTTTTCACACTATTCAATTGTCACCTTACCATTACAAACGACCCTTTTTTTAGGAGTTTTTGTCCCTGGTCGCAGACAGCTTCCATAATATATACATAGGTACTATTGTCCTGTGGCACGTTTTGAATTTTTCCATCCCAGCCAAGGCTTCTGATATTTGGTGCGAAGTTAGACCTGGTAAAAACAGTTTGCCCATACCGATTAAATACCGTGAAGCGGGTAATGATAGAAATACCACGTGTAAGCGGGTAAATATAATCGTTGCGACCATCTCCATTAGGTGTAAAAGCAGTCGGGATATATAAGTTTGCATCTTTACATTCCACAATAACCTTAATGCTGTCCCTGGCTACACAACCACTATCTGAAGTTACTTTGATAATGTACAATTGAGTAGCTAGTGCAGTAACCACAGTGGTGGGGCAATTGGTACAACTAAGGTTCGTACCGGGTGACCATTGATAGCTTAGAATTGTACCTGTATATGCTGGTGATAGTTGAAGCGTATTTGCATAAGGAAGCACTACATCTGGTCCGGCATTTACAGTAGGAGTGGTTTTGATATCGACATCTACGGATACCGAGCTACTAAAGCAACCAACAGAATCTGTTAGCAAGGCTGTATAACTTGTATTACTGGTGGGATATACTACAGGATTATAAATTGTTGTATCAGTTATAGCAACAGCAGGGCTCCACCTGATGACCTTATCCGGGGGACCGGCAGAAAGAAAAGCAGAATCTCCGGCACAAATAAAAATATTGTCTTGCCGAACCGTAGCCGTGAATGGAGTATATACCAGTACCCTGGAGGTGTCTCTGGTGATACAACCAAAGGAGTTTGTAATTGTAGCCACATAATTAGTGGTCATGGTAGGACTGGCAATTGTAGTATCACAATTCGCACAGGATAATGTTGCACTATTACTCCAGGTAAGTGGTTCGGAATGAAAAGCAATAAGTGTTGCCTGCTCACCAAGACATAGCGTATCCCTTTGTGGAACTACTTTTAAGTAGGGAACCGGGTCAACCCTGATCGGTTTTACCAGGCTGTCTTTACATCCATTTTTGTCAATGCCGGCTAGTTTGATATTATAAATCCCCGGAGCACCATATGCCTGGGTCTGAGGCTGATAACTGCTGTCATTTATGGGGGTGAAACCATAATTCCAATACCATAACCTTACCGTATCTGTAGCAATGAATGGAGCAGAATTGTTGGTAATATTTACCTGGGAGAATGTACATACCGGGCTTGGGAAATTAAAATCTATCAATGGGCCCCGCACCAATATGGGGCGATTGAGGGCTATTGTATCAGGGCAGCTCTGTGCACCATAACTGATGATCACATTATTTTGCTGAAATAATCCCAATACATTTCCGGGGGCGCCAAAGGGATTTGTACTGTTCACAAAAGTTTGACCTAGCACATTCCAGGTATAAACATTAGCCGGATTCCCATAATTATTATTGATAGTAAACACAGAAGCAGTAGATCTGCAAATAGCAGAATCTGTGTTAGTAAGTGAAGGCCTTGCTGTATAAATATTTACGTCCCTGGTATCCTGGCAACCAGTAATATTATCTGTTACTAACAGCCGGGTGGGAAATGTGCCTGACACAGGATAGGTATGTACAGGATTGGCAGTAGTAACTACCGGACTACCATCCCCGAAAGTCCAGCTGTACGCAGATACATTTCCTTTACTGGTATCTGTAAAAGAATAAATGTTTCTGTTCATACATGTATTTGCATAAGAAAATCCTGCAATTACACCTACAATCTCAATCGTCAAATTCTGGGTTTGACCGGGGCATCCGTTATAATATGGAGTTATTGTGACATTCATTATCCCCAGCGTATCATATTTGTGTTGGGCCGTAGTTCCTGGAATGCTATCCTTAAACCCATCTCCATATTTCCAGACATACATATTTGCATTGGTGGCAGTTGCTACAAACATTCCTGTCTCCGACGCACAGATGATGGGTTTAACCACATTAGCCTGGAGATTAGTTGGGGGGGTACCATATGCTACAGGTGAAAAAGAAAAACTATTAGAACAGCCTTCATTGGTAGTAATAGTAACTGAAGGCGAATAAGTGCCAGCTGTTGTGTATGCGTGACTGGTGGATGCACTATTTCCTGAAAATGTAGCGCCATCCCCAAAAACCCAGGCATAATTCGTAACTGACCCACCGGTTGGCAAATTGACTGAGGCATTAAAATTTGCGGTTGCCGGAACGCAACCAAAAGTCGGAAATATACTGCCTGATACAGGAGGAGGTTGTACTTGTATGGCTAAAGTATTTGTAGCAGTACAACCAAATGGACTGGTAGCAGTAACACTTGCTGTGTAAGTTCCAAATGCAGTATAATTATGGGATACAGTAGTATTAGAAGTCGTAACAGGAGCAGAACCATCGCCAAAATCATAAGTATAACCCGATACACTACCTCCCGGAGTTGCAGTAAAATTGATAACACCAGGGATACAAATATAATTCCGGTCAGCAGAAAGCGCTACCGTAATGGCCGGGTTTATTGTTATAGTTTGAGATGATTGAGCTGTATTGTTCTCATAAATTGCGGTGAGTGTAACTGTGTAAGTACCCGGACTACTATAGGTTGCAGATGGATTTGCTGCATTACTAAACGCTCCGTTTCCAAAACTCCAGCTGTAACCAGATGGGTTTCCCGTTGCAGCCTGGGTGAAATTTACAGTAACCGGAGTACAGTATAATCCATTTGCAGTCTGGAAGGAGAATGAAGCTGTTTGTCCCTTACAAAATGCAAAGAAGAAAAATGAAAGCACAATAAATATTGCAGTTTTGTAAAAAGGGGACATGCTTTAAATAGAATGAGGATTAAAATAATGCTGATTTGTGAAAAATTGTACCTGTAAATAATTTGAATTAATTTATAAATGAAAAGGAGCCGGATGTATTATACCGGCCCCTTTCGTGTTTGTTGTCAGTTTAAATAAGTTAGTCTCTTTTGTCTGCTTCATTTTGTGCTTTATTCACAGCTTTGTCTGCCTCGTTTTCAGCAGAGTTAGCGGCATTTTCTGAAGATGTTTTAGCATCATCTACCGTGTTTTCAATGGCCGCACCGGCCTTATCAAAAATATTCCCATTTTCAGCTTTTGCATTATTTGCAGCTTTATTAGCTTCGTTTCCTGCACTATTTACAGCATTTTCTGTTTTGGTTTTCACATCGGAGGCTGCGTTTTTTATGGCAGTACCCGCATCATTTGCTGCATCTGAGAGTTTTTCTCCTGCTGTTCTTTCGTCACTCATTTTTAATATAATTTAAAGGTAAAGAAATAGTTGTTTAATTAAAAAAGCAATTATGATGCCATGCAAAATATTTTTAATAAGATATGGTTTACTTCCACTGATGCTGAAGAGCAGCGGGATGCCGATTACTATGAGGCAGGTAAGGGGAATAAAAGTGATCATGGGCTGATATAAAGCTGAATAGCAGAACAATCAGGAGCCTCATAATTATTTAAGAAATGTAGAAATGAGGTTATAAAAATGAATTGGTTTGTTATTCAATATTTTTGCTGTTAATTCGCCGCTATACATGAGTAAAGAAGTAAAAAGATACCTGGTAACGAGTGCCTTGCCTTACGCCAATGGACCGAAACATATTGGTCACCTGGCCGGGGCTTACCTGCCTGCAGATATTTATGTGCGCTACCTGAGGGCACAGAAAAGAGAAGTGGCTTTCGTTTGCGGAAGCGATGAACATGGTGCTGCTATTACAATACAGGCTATGAAGGAGAAAACAACCCCGAAAGAAATAGTTGATAAATATCATGCTATGCTGCAAAGCAATATGGCTGACCTTTCTATTTCATTCGATATTTATCACCGTACTTCTTCGCAACTGCACAAGGAAACTGCTCAGGAGTTTTTTACCATGCTCAATGAAAACGGTGACCTTGAACAAAAAGAAACAGAGCAATATTATGATGAAGAGGCGCAGACTTTTCTTGCTGACAGGTACATAGCCGGCACCTGCCCTGTGTGCGGAAACGCAAATGCCTATGGAGACCAATGTGAGAGCTGTGGCACTTCTCTGAGTCCCGACCAGCTTATAGAACCTCATAGTACTTTGAGCGGAAACAAGCCCATTAGAAAAGCAACTACGCATTGGTACCTGCCCCTGAATAAACACGAAGATTTTCTACGGGAGTGGATACTGAAGGAACATAAAAACGATTGGAAAGCAAATGTGCTTGGCCAATGCAAAAGCTGGCTGGATATGGGACTGCAGCCAAGAGCCGTGACCCGTGATTTGGATTGGGGTGTGCCGGTACCTGTAGCCCCCCCGGCCCCCCAAGGGGGGAGTGAAGGCCCCCCCGCCCCCCAAGGGGGGAGTAAGAACTCCAATGTAGAAGAGGGAACAGATAAATTTGGGACTTCGCAAAATCCCCCCTTGGGGGGCGGTGGGACAGTAGGGGCCTCTGTTATTTATAACTACAACACTGCTGATCCATTTTTGTATTCTTTGCTTAAAGATTTTGTAAAGGAACATCGTAGTACACCTACGCAAGCAGAAAATGCACTTTGGCAAATACTTCGGGGAAAAAAGTTAGAAGGCGTTAAATTTAGGAGACAACATATTATCGGGAGTTATATAGCAGATTTTATTTCTCTTGAGCATAAACTAATTATAGAAGTAGATGGTTTAATTCATCAACTACCGGAAAATAAGGAAAGTGATAAGGTGAGGACCGAATGGCTTGAAGAAAAGGGATTTAAAGTAATCAGGTTCACAAATGACGAAGTGCTTTTTAATACTGATAAGGTGTTGGAAGCGATTAAAAGAATGGCCACCCCGCCCCCCCAAGGGGGGAGTAAGAACTCCAATGTAGAAGAGGGAACAGATAAATTTGGGGCTTCACCAATTCCCCCCTTGGGGGGTGGGGGGGCTGCCGGGGCCAAAGTCCTCTACGTGTGGTTTGATGCACCAATTGGTTATATATCTGCTACTAAACAATGGGCAGCAGATAATAATAAAGACTGGAAACCGTACTGGTATGCCGATGATACCAAGATGGTAAACTTTATAGGTAAGGACAATATTGTTTTTCATGCAATCATCTTTCCGGTAATGCTGAAGCTTCATGGAAATATTCTACCGGATAATGTTCCGGCAAATGAATTTATGAACCTGGAGGGGGATAAAATGAGTACCAGCAGAGGGTGGAGCATAGAGATGGAAGATTACATCAATGATTTTGTAAAAGCAGAAAATGGTGGCGGACAAATGGTGGATGCACTTAGATATTACCTTACAGCCATTGCCCCGGAAACCAAGGATAGTGAATTTACATGGAAAGGTTTCCAGGATGCAGTGAACAGTGAACTAGTGGCCGTGTTTGGCAATTTTGTGAACAGAACTTTTGTGCTAATGCATAAATTATGTAAAGGAAAAGTTCCGGTTTTTCACAATGACCTGATAGATGATCTGGACAAACAATTGCTACAGGACATTCATGATAAGAAAAATATTATTGAAAAACTTCTGGAGCAATATAAGTTTCGTGATGCACAGGCAGAAGTGGTAGACCTGGCCCGTAAAGGAAATAAGTACATGCAGGATAAGGAGCCATGGATAGTAGCAAAAAGGCTGGCGGAACCGGGAGAAGATGCTGACAAAGCGCAGGTACTTATAGATAACTGCCTGCACCTTTGCCTGCAACTGACGGCTAATCTTGCCATATTGATCCGTCCTTTTTTACCAAACACAGCAGCCAAAATGTGCCACATGATG
Organism: Chitinophagales bacterium; assembly: GCA_038208485.1. Classification (GTDB taxonomy): domain Bacteria; phylum Bacteroidota; class Bacteroidia; order Chitinophagales; family Chitinophagaceae; genus Ferruginibacter. The sequence goes on along the minus strand of JBBQYS010000079.1, from coordinate 4,144 downwards.
AAGGTGGTAGATAAAATGCTGGATTGGGAAAATGCCGGCACGTCAAAATTACTAAGCGTAGGTTATAGCTTGAGGCCACCGGAACTTTTATTTAGAAAAATAGAAGACACAGAAGTGTCTGCACAGGTAGAAAAATTAAAAACAAAGAAAATGGAAGTGAATAAAAATGCAGCAATTGCTGATCAAAATCTTGAAGCAAAAGTACAGGAAGAAAAACCTGCAAAACCAGAGATCAATTTTGATGATTTCAGTAAGATAGAACTGAAAGTAGGAACCATCACTGCGGCAGAAAAAGTAGAAAAAGCTGATAAATTATTAAAGCTTGAAGTAGACCTTGGGGAGGAGAGAAGAACCATCGTTAGCGGAATTGCTATGCATTTTGATGCAGCGGAAATTGTTGGCAAACAGGTTTCTGTAGTGACAAACCTGGCTCCAAGAAAAATGCGTGGAATAGAAAGCAATGGGATGATTTTAATGGCAGAAGATGCTTCGGGTAAACTGCATTTTCTGAACCCGGATTCTGCGATTGACAACGGTAGTTCTATTAGCTGATCTTATGTACACTGGGGAAAACTTAGCACAATTTGCCATTGAACGGTGAAAAAGAACCATATATCAGTTAAAACAGTTCGTAATTTATTTATTATTATAAAATTTTGATAACCAGCCTATTTCATGTGAAATAGGCTTTTTTATTTCATAAAAAATTCCATTTCCAGCATTCACATTATGTATATTTATCTTTTTGGTAAAGCTTTTGCCTTATATGGCTGAAATATTTGCAAAACAAAACTTCCTTTAGAAGTAGTCCCATCTTAAAATGGGCTATAAAATTCAAAAATTATATTATGAAAAAAATTATTTTAAGTTCTTTATTCCTGGTAGCTATAAGCATTAGTGCTATAGCACAGGATTACGACATGTCGTTAATACCTTACCGTAGTGGAGACCTGTGGGGTTTTGCTACTCCGGATAAAAAAGTTGTGATCACACCAAAATATACTGCTGTGGATTGGTTTAGTGAAGGCTATGCTGCAGCTAAAACAGGAGGGAAATGGGGTTATATAAACAAGGCAGGGAAAATGGTCATTCCTGCAAAGTTTACAGTTGCAAAACCTTTTTTAAGGGGATATTTCCCCAATGATAAAAATACAGGAGGAGATACGTTGTTATATGCTGGCGCCTCAGTAAAAGCAGATGGATATGAAGTTTGTATAAACGGCAAGGGAACTATTCTGAGTAAATGCCCGGCACGTAGTGAAGCAGAACAAAATGCTCAACCAGATGGCGTGATATTATCCAGGAAAACCTACTCGCTTCCAAACAGTGAAGGTTTGTTTGATAAAATAGAAGATGATTACGAGCAAAATGGCGAAACTTATTATATCGCAACCAAGAACGGCAAATACGGTGTGTTCAATACAAAATTTGAAATGTTGCTACCATTTGAATATAATTTGATCAGGGAAGGACAGGCAGGAGGTAAAACCTTATTGGCTGTAGAAAAAAATGGTATGTATGGTTTGTATGATGCGATGGGTAAAGAAATGATGCCTTTGGACAATCAATCACTTACGGTGGTGAATGACAGGATGAATAAAGGATATGTGATTGTAAAACAAGATGGAAGAAGCTTTGTAAAAACACTCGACGGAACCAATATCGTGAACCGTGGGTACGGAGATATCAGTTACGACAATATGGGAGGTTTTGTGTTGACAGGAGATAACAACCTAAAAGGATTCTACTTTACTGACAATACTTATATTTCTCCAAAATATACCAGCGTAGAACTTATGCCTGGTGGAAAATACCTAAAAGTAAAAACCTTTGCCGGAGCAGATGGCTATATCAATTCTACTGGCGATGAGTTTTTTGTTCAATAATTCAATTTCTTTTATTCCAAAAAAGCTGTCCGCAAACCGGGCAGCTTTTTTTATTACAATTAATAAATTCCAATAACCCTTGTGGAATCGGCTAAGCAGCTTCTTTTCTCATTATTATCTAGCTATGTTATACCTATGGCTTGGATTGCCGCTTAACAAAATTTACCTTTGCCAAATGAAATTACTGGCGCTCCTTTTCGCCATCTTTATGCTTACAGCTTCCTGCCTGCCTTGTGCATGTACGGATGATTGTGTGGTGTCAGCTACAGAACATAAAGGACCCACAGATGAGAAACAGGATGATCCTTGTACAGCATTTTGCATTTGTGACTGCTGCATGATTGTAGTAGACACACACGGGACATCACTATCTTATGAATTGAGATCAAATAAACCGGGAAAAGAAAAATTCCATTTTCATCCTCAACAATTCATTTCTTATTCCTGCCATTCTATCTGGCAACCTCCCCGGATCGGCTAATTATTCTACTGACATTTTACTTTGCTGCAGCAGAAAGCAGCTTCACCGATCTTTTTAATTTATTATTATTTTAATGAAACAACTATTTTTATTGCTGTTTGCAATATGCCTGACTAACATAGCAGCAGCTCAATTTAATTTACCTGTAGTAGTAAAAGAATCTGCTACTGGCAAGCCTTTGGCAGGCGCAAGCATACTAACCTCAAACAAAACCGGAACCACAACAGATAACAATGGATATGCCTTTTTAGAAAAAATTCCTCCCGGAAAATTTCGGCTTACCATTAGTTTTTCTGGTAAGGAAACCATAACAAAACAACTGGAGTTTCCACGGCTATCTCCTGATACATTATTCCTTTTTTTAAATGATGAGGAAGAAGAAATGGAGGAAATAGTGATACAAAGCACCAGAACCGGAAGAACGATTAATAATACAGCAAGCCGTGTAGAGGTCATTGATGGCGAAGAACTGGATGAAAAAAATAACATGCGACCTGCAAACGTCAGCATGCTTTTGCATGAAAGTACCGGCCTGCAGGTACAACAAACTTCGGCCACTACCGGCAATGCAAGCATCCGTGTACAGGGACTTGATGGAAGGTATACGCAGCTTTTAAAAGATGGTTATCCAAACTATGGAAATTTTGCCAGCGGACTAAGTGTCCTTGAAATACCTCCGCTTGACCTGAAACAGGTGGAAGTGATTAAAGGGCCATCTTCAACTTTATATGGCGGTGGTGCAATAGCTGGTGTTATAAATTTTATCAGTAAAAAACCTGCAGAGGAATTTGAAGGGAATATCATGCTGAATCGTTCCAACATCGGCCAATCGAATATTGGTGTGTATGCATCGCAAAAGAAAAATAAATTTGGGTATGCTATACTAGCCACAGTAAATGCGGCCAAACCTTACGATGTAGACAACGATGAGTTTACAGAAATTCCGGAAAGCAATAACTATAACCTCAGCCCCCGGTTATATTTTTATCCTGATGAAAAAACCACACTGATGCTGGGCCACTCATTTGTGCGCAGTAAGTTTACCGGAGGAGACCTACAGGTAATCAAAGGAAATCCAGATGCAAACCATGTCTATTTTGAACAAAACAGCACGTATAGGAACACCACAACTTTTGAGCTGAACAAGATAACAAGTGCAAAGAGCAGTGTTAGCCTACGACAAAGTCTTAGTTTTTATGACAGAGAGATTAAAACACCAGGCTATATTTTTTCGGGTGTAAATTCCAATAGTTTTACTGATATCAACTATAAGTACAAAACAGAAAAACACAATATTATTTCCGGGTTGAATATCATCTACGATAAATTTAATCAACAGCAAAACAGTTCTGCAATCAACCAAAACAACAATACACTTACCGGGGGAATATACCTTCAGGACACATGGGATGCTGCAGAAAATATTGTTCTGGAGAGCGGGCTCCGCATAGACAACGTCCGGTATAGCAATACAAATTTTCAAAAAAACCAAACGTTTATTCTCCCAAGGTTTTCCGGACTTTTTATTTTTAATGATAAGTTTTCATCCAGGATAAGCGCCGGCTTAGGATATAAAGCACCAACTATTTTTACAGAAGAAACAGAATCGATGCAGTATAAAAATGTACTGGCATTAGATGATGTGACTGCTGAGAAAAGCGTTGGAGGAACTGCCGATATCAATTATAAAACCAAACTTGGAAACGATCTGAGTTTTAGCATCAATCAACTTTTCTTTGTTACCCGGATAAACAAACCGCTCGTTCTGCAGAATGAT
>JBBQYS010000078.1:0-15173 GCA_038208485.1 Chitinophagales bacterium | reverse complement strand
AATTTATGCTGATGTAAAGTAGTTGCTTTCTGGTTAAGATGGCCGGCCATTTATCCACGTAACAATTTCTTAATGTTAATATAATATGGAGGTGGATAATTATTGGTTTATCCACAATTGAGCCAGACAATTGGATTGTTGCATTTCCGGCTAATTTTACCTTGAAAATATTAAACAGTAAATCAGCCCCCGTCCCCTGGTTCATAGTTGATGGGTGATAGATCATAGAAGGCCAACTTTGTGTTCCTTGTGTTTTCCTTTGTACTCTTTGTGCCTGCCCGGCAAAGGCAGGGTTCAAGATTTCACGCCAAGACGCTAAGGAAAAAATCGCAAAGAGGCCAAGGCATAAATAATATAAAAAAAGGTCTTCCCTTCTTCCCGGCTAATCAAAAGTAAAAAGTCTCCCGATAACAATCGGGATCAAAAGTCAAAATTTAAGGGGGCTCTGTAAACACTTTAATAAGTTCATGTTTGATGGGTCATAGATCATAGCAAAACAACTTTGTGTGCTTTGTGGTTTTCCCTTTGCGTTTCTCTGCGCCTTTGCGCCTTCGTGCCTGCCGGCCGGCAAAGGCAGATTTCAAGATTGTGGGGGGCAATGTGTTTTAGACTTTACGCAGACCATATCAACTGGTGCCAGCATTACAGTAAATGCAGGTAAGGAACTTGTTATTTCGGGTTGGCTAATTATAGAGTGATAAAATGAAGAATGCATTTTTTTTGGTCGTGTACACAGAATAGATTAATCTGCCAGGCATATAAATTCATCTTAAAAAATATTTCAAGAGAGGCTCTAAACAAAAATGCCGGCATGAAAATTATCTGCCGGCATTTTTGAGTTTATAATTTTTATCCCTTTAGAAAAGAGTTCCATCCTATTAAAATGCCAGATACAAGCCTGATTGACGAATTGTGTAGAAGAGCCAAATAGTTAAAATGTAGCAAGGAGGAATGTTTTACTGAAAGCTATTGGCAATATTGCTTTATAATGTCAGCTGCTGCTGCTGATCCCAATTCCAAAGCCTTTTTTAAATCAGGGCAAGCACCGATTTTATCATTTGTAAGTAACTTAGAAATACCCCTCATATAGTATGCGTCACCAAATTTTGGCGACAGTTCGAGGGCTTTATTAAAGTCTAAAATAGAACCCGCGTAGTCTGTCTTCATTTGCTTTGCAATTCCCCTGTAAAAATTGGCCTGACCGACTAGAGGATCTATCTCTAATGCTTTTGTATAATCTACAATAGCCCCATCAATATCCTGAAGTTTAAATTTCGAAAATGCCCGGCTATTATAGGCAGCGGCATACTTTGGATTAAGCTCAATGGCACTATTGTAGCTCTTAATCGCACCTGCATAATCTTCTAAGTCTATTTTGGCATTTCCAAAAGTATTGTAGCCAATTGCAGCTTTTACATCCTGGTCACTTACTTTCTTTTCGTGGATAATATCTGATTGTTCTTTGAGGAGCTTCTGAGCATGTGCAATATTGTTTTTAACTTTAGTATCATTTGGGTTTAGCTCCATAGCCTTCTTAAAGTCTTCAATGGCTCCTGCATAATCCTTTAGGTCTGACCTAGCATATCCCCGGTTGATATAAACTGCATAATACTTTGCATCCAATTCTATAGCCTTATCATAATCCAGAATTGCGCCCTTATAATCGGCGAGCGAATATTTCACAATTCCACGGTTGTAGTAAATCTCAGCATCCTTTGGACTAAGTTCGATTGCTTTACTATAATCCAAGATAGCTCCTTTGGCGTCTTTCATTTCCATCTTTGAAATTCCGCGGTTAAAGTAAGCATCTATATTTTTTGGACTTAATTCAATCAATTTATCATAGTCCTGAATAGCACCCTGAAAGTTTTTAAGCCGCTGCCTAGCAATACCGCGAACCAGGTATGGTTGGTACGTTTCCGGATTTATTTTTATCACTTGATCATAATCCTTTATAGCTTCTAACAAATCTCCGGTAAACCCTTTTGCAACTCCTCTATTTAAAAAGGCCATAGCGTTTTTCGGATTTAGTGCGATAGCTTTATTATAGTCAATTATGGCTCCGGCATAATCTTTAAGTTTACCTTTCTCGTTGCCTGCTTTAAGATATTCTTCGGCCGACTGTGCATTTACTGAAAGTGATAGTATAAATGCGAAAGCCACTAATAAGTATTTCATGTTTTTGTGTTTTTAGGTGATTGTAATTCTATTCAATTTTCTTTTCAGTCTTATCGATGTAGTATTTTTTGCCATTTGTCCTTACCCAGGCTTGCTGAAAATTAAAGTCCTCAACAGAATCATAGGTGGCTGCAATTACTAATGTGCCAGCCGTATTTACAAAACCCCATTTACCGTTTATTTTTACTGCTGCCATTCCTTCTGAAAACGGGTGGGCTTCATCATAAATAATACCTGTTATCTCTTTGCCACTGGTATCTATATAGCCCCACTTGCTAATGTCTTTTACCGCAGCCATCCCTTCTGAAAAAGAAACTACATCCATATAACTTTCTTTTACCACTTTCCGACCGGTTTTGTCTATAAAACCCCAACGGCTGTATTGGTTTACCGCAGCTAAACCTTCGGAAAACTCCTTGACATTATAATAATTGTCAGCATTGATTTTTTTTCCATCCTTGTTTATAAAATTCCAGTCTTTATTATTACCGCTGGCAACGGCGGCAAGCCCTCCAGAAAAGGAATTCGCTCTTTCAAATGTTGCCGGTATTACAAAGGCGCCCTGGTTGTTGATAAACCCCCACTTACCTGCGACGTTTACCGCACCTAGTCCTTCCGAAAAATCAAGTGCCTTGTAATTGAGTGGCGCTAAAATTTCTTTACCTTGGTCATTAATATATCCAAACCTGTTTTTCAGCGATACAACGGCCATACCATCATGAAACTCATCGGATACAGACCAATATTGAGTGGGCGTTAATTGCGCATTCGATTTATTAATAAACCACCACCATTCTCCTGACCATTTTTCCCCAAGGCTTACTGCGGCTAAACCATTTGAAAACCACCGTACATTATCATACTTTATTGGAATAATTACTGATGCTGCCTCGTCAATAAATCCCCATTTTTCATAAGTACACACGGCTGCCAATCCATTAAAAAATCCTGATGTGCCATCATACGAGCACGGAATAATGACTTTGCCTGTGTTGTTTACATATCCCCATTTCCCATTTAATTTAATGGCAGCTTTGCCTTCAGAAAAAGGAGCAATATTATCGTAGCTGGCTTCCAATATTACTTTACCACTTCTATCTTTTAATCCATATTTTTCTTCTGCATTCTGGTATTTAATCGGGTTTGTTTGTGCGTATAAGAGTAATGTGCTTAAACATAGTACCAGTACATTTGTTATTTTTTTCATACTAATTTATTTAAGATTTTCGAAGTGTTTTTAATCTTTGGCAATGATGTCTACCATATAATCTCCCTCTGCACTCAAATAAAAAGTAGTCGAAGACTTACCAGCATCTTCGGTAAAAACTACCACTCTTTTAAGCTGTGGTTTCTTAAGCACGTAATCTTTAAGAGCAGCATCTGTATAAGAATCTTTTTTTACTGTACCGAGGATTGTCGCCACCCTGGTAATCTGGTCCAAAACCTTTTCTAATACCGGAGGCAGAGGCGCTAGTTTATTTGGCGTAGCCCGTATAATCATCTTCCCTGTTCCGTTGGATTGTAGTATAAATGTTTTAAAACCAAGTAAGGGCTTAGTACATTCGTAATAAGTCTCTCCCGAAGCACTTTCAGAAATAAATTTTCCTTTTAATTCTTTGGGATGAGTGTGTTCCAGCTCATTTAACTGATTCATAAAAACAGCCTGAGGTTGCGAATAACCAGTAAGGCACATACACAGTAATGGAAATAAAATTATTTTTTTCATACTTTAGTTTTTAGCTATTGAGAAAACTGTATTTTCCGTCTTTGTATTTCTTTTTAAATTAAATACATAATTCATAAGCCCGGTCGTAAGCAGATCCTCATTTTGCATCATCGGCATGCAGCTGGTCGCCTATATTGACTTTCTGTTGAAGCAAAACGAAACTTAGATTATCAATCTGTGCCTGGCATTTACCTTCAAAAATGAATCGTCCGCTAAATAAATTTATAATAGGTTCCACCTTTTCTTCGTAGCTATGTTTTACTGATATTCCATTTACCAGCACATACCAGTCATGAGATTTACGGAGAAATTGTGCCTTATTTATCTCACCAGGCTTAAAGACAGTACAAGGTTCCCAAGGCCCATAAATAGGATCTTTATCTCCACGAAGGCCACTATAGTATTTTATTTTACCATCTGGCGAAATCATAAATTTTGTTTCACTCGTGTATCCTACGTTACCATGCCCATCATAAGTCCATACCGATAAACCAAAACCACTTTGAGGTTCTGCTCCCATAAATTTCAATTCAAAGCTTTCGTCCACATCATAGTATTTCGAATAATCTGATAAAGCAAAGAGCGGAATGCGATACATTTCTTCAGCACTCCCTCGTTGGTCAATGGATAATTTCCCGTCTTTAATTTTCAGGGAATACTTTGCCTTGTTTTGTGAGGGTGACATTTTCCATTAACCCCGAAATCATATTTTTCAACTTTTACAGTGTCTTGTGCTTCCAATTGTCTACAGAGCACGCATAATATTATTACAAAAGTGATTTTGCCAGCAAATAATCTTCGCAGTGCTGTTGCCATAAGAAATGATTTAAGATGGTGAATAAAGAGAACGAATTTTGTAAAGTGAAGGTGGCTATTTCCCCTGTGATAAAAAATGTGATATAAGTAGTAGGTACAGACGGAGAAGGCAAATCTCTACCTGGTTTTCATTGTACCAAATTGCTGTACCCACCAATCCTGGTAGCCCTTGAATTTTTCTGCTCTACAGGCAATATGGGTCCATAATGGATCTAGCAGATTATACCGGTGTCCATAACCCGGAATGCCGGCGTCAATTAATAAGTCTAAAATGATATCAAGTGGAGTTGATGTGGCGTATCCCCAACGACCGGCAATATTCTCACCGCCATTAAGCATTGCGGGAGAAAACAATTTAATTCTATCCCAGGGAAGTGATCCATCGCTGCCGGTGTGTAAAAGCTTCCAGTCATGTGCGTTTTCATCAGCAGCATGTTTTTTTGCTGCGTTATAGAGGCCGCTATCGGGTTGCAATATGGAAAGACTTTTTATTTTTTTCAGATCGCTGATCAAAGAAGTTAACGCTTTGACGGCTTCTACATTTTCATAATTCCAGGTAGTATCAACCGACCCTAAGTTTGTTCCATCTGCTGATGTTGTGCTGATGGTTAAACTATAATTGCGTTGCCCTTTGCCATTTTTTTTCAATTCGTTTTTTGCTTCCTCCAGCATTGGGCTTAGGTATTGCAGGTAGGATGTTGGATTGCTTCTTAACCGGTTGATTTCGTAAATCATCTCTCTTTCAGCAGGAGTCTTGTACAAACAATGCTGAGTAGTATTTAATGAATCGATGACTTGTGCAAAAGATAATAAGGGAAAGCATAATAATGTTAGCAATCGATAATTCATAAGGCCAGTAACAAGATTTGTGGTTGCTAAAATAATAATTTCTCACTGTCAGGTATTCCTATTTATCATAAAATTAACCGGCAGGTAGCGATCCGAAACACTGCCACGCAGATTTGTTATCATGTTCTTTCCATTAGTATGCTCTAAAATATTCATAGGTACAGCGGTAACATGGTATAGTTTCGCTGTTTACAGGTTCCAGCTTTTAAAATCGCTAACTGTGATCAATCAGATTTTCTCTTCCCACTTTTGTAAACATTTGAGCATTGGCTGCTGTGGGGAGCAATTTTTATTTCTTTTCGCACCTTTGCTCTATTACGTTTAACAACCGGACCTGGAAGTCTGCTAAAATAATGTCGCCCCAAAACTTACCGTAGAAATTAATAGTTGACGTTAACTGATAACTTGATGAAAGGGTTAATTTTACCTGGGTTTTATTCAACACCTTAAGTTCATAAGTTGCGTCAACAAACTTAAAATAGTTACCGTTTAAAACGTGCTGGTCAAATACTTTTTGCCTCACAGTCGCCGGGTCAATGCTGATATCAAAAGAAACCTTTTTATTTTCCTGGTACTGCGTAATTGTTTCAATAAATTGTAAGCCGCCTTCAAAATTTCCAATTCGCTGCCCGCCGGTTGTTTTCCTGTTAACTGTTGCACTTATCGGCCGTGGGATACCAATGGCATTAAAAATTCCGGCATTATATTCTTTTGGTTCAATGGTATTAACTTCTACAATATTGCCCCAAATTGTTTGCGGTGTTGCGTTAATAATAACTTCACTTTTAACCAGATAAGTTTCAGATGGGCTTTTAATAAATTCTTCTACAGGTGCCAACAAAAAAGGCAACAACAGCAATGTGAACAATTTCCCTCTGCTTTTCTGTTTGTTAATTTGAACAACCCGGTAAATTAACGCACCAATGGTTCCCAAAATAAAAAAAGGTATGGCAAGTATTAACAGGCAAATAGCGTCTTCAAGACCTGCAAGAAACATTGTTAAAAAAAAAGTGGCCATTGTAAGCCAGGGAATAAAAATGATGTTTCTGTAAGACCTCAGTTTGTCATTGTCTGCAAATATTAGTGGAATAATTCCTAAAATTGCCGGAACCATAAACAGGTATGTAACGGAAGCCAAAGTTGCTTGTTGTCCAAATACCAATCTTACTACAAGTCCGTATGCGATACCAAGTGTGATTCCGGTTATTAATAATCCGTATTGCTGTTTTATTCCTCGCATAATATAGCTGCTGTTATTGGTTGTATTGCTGAAGCACTCTAAACCTGTATAAAACGCCGTCTTATTTCAGGAAGATCTTTAATACATGGCCGCAGTTAAAGCATGCCTGGTAATTGTTGTTTTTGGTTCCGCAATAACTAGCAAGATAGGTTGTGCTTATTACTTCGCCGGATTTGAGAATATCAATCACAATATTTTTTTAGCATCTCGCTTGCTCCTTTGTAACCAAGGGCCGCAGCCATTTTAAAATCTCCACATCCCCCTTCTTTGTCGCTGGTTAAAAACCTCGACATTGCCCGTAAATAATAGGCCATTTTATTTGTTGGGTTCAATTCAATGCTTTTAGAAAAATCCTTTTTAGCTCCTTCATAATCTTTATGCGATTGTTTCAATAACCCCCGCGAACAATATGCATCATCATTTTTGCTATTAAGTTCTATGGCTTTATTATAATCCACAAGTGCACCGTCAAAATCGTCAAGTTCGGCTTTTACAGCGCCACGCTTTTGGTACGCAGCATCATCTCCAGGTTGCAATGCAATGGTAGTGCTAAAATCAGCAATAGCTCCCGAAAGATCTTCCAAATTATTCTTTGCAATTGCCCTGGTGTAATAATTGATAGCATAGTCCGGATCAAACTGAATTGCTTTATTAAATTGTACCAGCGCCTCGGCATTTTCATCATTTTGAAGATGCAGTATGCCTAATGTGGAATAGGCTATAGAAAATGCCGGATTCAACTTTATAGCGGTTTTAATATCCGATATGGCACCGGCAAAATCACCCAGTTCCAGTTTTATGGATCCCCTGTCATAAAAAGTGCCCGCATCTTTATCATCCAATTCAATGGCCTTATTAAAATCCTTTAGCGCTCCTTTCAAATCATCCTGGTCTGCCTTCTCATTCGCCATCACACGATATTGCTCCGCCGGATTGGCCTTTGTACCTGAAGTATTATTTGATTCGCTGCTAATCGCACTACTATGATTGCCCGCAGATCCGAATCTATTATTACTGCTGTTTGTATTGCTATACGCTTTATAAGTTGCAGAAGAACTCCTTGGTGGCACATAGCCCTGATAAGTTTTGGTTACAACCGGAGCAACGTATGCACCACCATTTCCATAGTTCTTCCCCTGGCTTGTTGTAGTGTAGGTTTGGGCCAAAAAATATTTCGGAGTAATAATGATGAGCAGGCAAAACAATAGCTGTTTCATGAATTTATTTTTATAAAAAAATATTTTATCAAAATAATTATACCATCAAGACTATTTAGTTTTTACGGTACGGGGCGAAGCAAAAAGTTTCTTAATTTTTTCCTTGTCTTTGCGTAGGAACATTACCTGGTTAACTTCATAACCATTACCATCTTTTTTTGTTATGTCTGCGCCGGCATTATACAATGCTTCAATGATATCATAATCGCATTTAGTTCTTGACAGTGCTATTAAAATCGGATAACCATCCCTTCCTTCCACATTTACGTTGGCACCTTTGTCGATCAACAGCTTTACCATCTTTTCTTTATTTTGAATAATAGCATACTCTAATGGAGTAGAACCTTCATTGTTATCTATATCCAGCTTTGCGCCTTTATCTGCAAGAAACTCCACGGTTTTGTACTGCATTCCGGTAACGGCAAAAAATACCGGGGTGTAACCGCTGTTAGGTTTTTTAGCATTAATATCTGCGCCACCGGCTAAGTCTGCTTCCAGTTTGCTGTTATTGCCTTTCATTGCATCTAACCATATATTTTGGGCGAAAGAAGGTGCCGCTGCAATTAAACACAGCAATAAAAAGGGTATTATTTTTTTAAGCATGTTATTTAGTTTATTGATTAGAATTTTAATTTATTATTAATCTTTTCTCTCAAACCAGTATTAATCTTTTACGCAACGGACAGACTGGCCCACCTCCAACAGTGTTACCGATTCGCCTACCCAATACTCATCGAATTTCATTGTGCGGTCATTCGCTAAATATTTGCCTTTCTTTGTCGAAGTCCACCAAACCCAATAAATTCCGATTCCTTCAAATTTACCCAGTGCATATCGACCTGCAGGTATACCGTTAAAACCACTTTCGTTGGTACCGCTATTGCGTCCAGTTCCATCTCCTGACTTTTCCGCTTTTAATTTTTCTCCACTATTAAACTTGCCACCTAAAAAATCTGTTAGCTTTTGCCATTCCTTGTCAGAAGCCAGGTGCCAGCCTTCCGGAGCTACCTTATTAGCAGTTTCCCAGTCGTAGAGGTACCCATACATTTTTACATTAGTTTCATTATTGTTGTAAGCCCAGCAACCTGAAGGAGCCTTAAATGCAAGGTTCTCTGCCATCCAGGTTTGCTTGCCAATGGTTACCGTCTTATAAACTTTGCCATCCCGTGCATCTGTAAAACTGCCCGTTTCCTGCGCTGAAGTATTGATTGTAATACTCATTGCAACACTGATTAGAAATAACAAATGCTTTGTCATATCGTTGTTTTGTTTTTAAATTTTATATCCCCTTCAAATTCTCATTGCAAACGGGGCGGGTTATTTTTACCTGTTTAGTAACCTTCTAAAAACTAAAAGTAGTGTACCTGCACAAGTAAAAAAGTGTGAAAAAAGTAGTAGATAGAAAAACAGAATTTACCGCAGCCCCGCTTTCCTGATGGCTTCTGCTTTATTGCCGACATGCAGTTTCTCATAAATATTGCGGATATGTGTACGAACCGTTTCAACAGAAATAAATAATTTTTGTGCGATCTCTTTATAACTGAAACCTTTGGATAGCCAGTGCAGCACTTCGTTTTCCCTTGCAGATAAATTTTCCTTGGCATCTACATATTCTATTTCTTTTTGAAAAGCATACACCACTTTGCGGGCAATTTCGTTGCTCATGGGGCTGCCGCCTTTGCGAAGATCTTTAAGGGCCTCAATTAATTTTACGGCTTCTGTATTTTTTAAAATGTACCCGGTGGCACCGGCTTTTAGTGCTTTAAAAACTTTATCTGCATCATCATAAGCACTTAGTACCATTAATTGTATCTCTGGCCGCAGCGGCTTAAGCCAGCTTATAAAATCAATGCCGGATTTACCGGGCAACTGTATATCTGTGAGCACCAGTTCAATGCTGTTGCCCATTTCATTCTCAAAATAACTGATCGCTTCCTCTGCGGAAGCAAAGCTTGCCTGCAGGTCAAACTCGCCGGACCCTGCTATCAAAGCACCCAAGTAATTCCTTATCTTCTCGTCGTCTTCTATAATTATAATCGGGGTCATTTTTATTTATGTTTTAGAAACGCTGAGAATAGTTGTATTCATAAAACTACCATTTGATGAAAATATTTCAAATGTGAAATAAGTAGTATCTCCCTTTCTAATCATGAATCGGAAGGCAAAAAGTTACAAGGGTACCCTTGCCTTCCCCATTCCATTTGAAGCTACCGTTGATGTCCATCATTCTTTTTTTCATATTCCCCATCCCATTGCTTCCGGGTCTTATTTTTGCTGCCGGGATACCACTGCCATCATCCGTAACAGTAAAGCAAAATGCCTCTTCCAGCAATTCCATTTTTAATTGTATGATAGAAGCACCCGAATGTTTCATAGCATTGTTTAACGCCTCTCTCGCTACCAGGTAAAGATTTCTTCGTTCTGCATTGGTGAGTTTTACATCAGGGATTACTTCAGGAAAATCAATATCAAATTGCACATCCAGCAATTCAAAATACTGCTGCGATTGTTCCCGTAAATATGCCAGCAGATTTTCCAGCGTATCGTTCTGCGGATTTAATGCCCAGATAATTTCACTCATGGTTTGCACCAGCTTGCGTGCCGAAGTAGCTATTACATGAATATCTTTTTTTAATTCCGGCGTTTCTTTATGTTGCGATTGAATGAGTTCGCTCAGCAATGCAATCTGTGTAATGCCACTTCCTATTTCGTCATGCATGTCTGCACTAATCCGGTTTCGTTCTGCATTTACAGCAATTTGCTTTTCCAGCACTTGTAACTTTCTTTTGGCCTTTTGTTGGGTTAAGCTGTAAGTAGCCGATACAATAACCAGCATCAATGCAAGAACGAGCAGGGATAAGAACCAGGTACGTTGCCAGAATGGCGGATGAATAAATATTTGCAAGGTTTTTTCATCACTCCAGGTGCCTGCAGCGTTACATACAGTAAGGCGTAGTGTATATTTACCCGGTGGCAGGTTTACGTAGCGTACTGTTTTAATTAAACTGGTTACCCATTCTGCATCCCAGCCTTGCAACATAAACCGCACTTTATTGGCCTCCGGCCTTGTATAATCAAGTGAGGCGAAATGGAAGCTAAAATTATTTTTATCATAGGGTACATTGATCAGCCCATGCAAAGCGTAATTATCATCTTTGATAAAAGGCAGACCATTATTTTCAATCCGGGTAATAGCTGCTACCGGCTTTACATTGCCTTTACTTACATAACCAGGCCTGAACCAGTTAAAACCTTTTATACCACCAAAATAAAAATTACCGCTGCCACTTTTATACAATGCCTGTGTGTTAAATTCATTGCTCTGCAAGCCATCCAGGTAAGAATAATTTTCAAAACGCTCCATGCGCCGGTTAAAAAATATTAGTCCCTTATTGGTACTGATCCATAGGTTGCCGGTGCTGTCCTCCAATGAACCGTACACATAACTATTGGCCATGCCATCCTGCTCATCCCAAACACGGAAGCTGTAATTGCCCGTATTAAAATGAATGAGGCCTTTACCACTTCCCACCCATAGATATCCCCCGGCGTGTTCATCTTTGCGCACACTACGCAGGTCTGTTCCCTGGAAAAACGAACGAAGAAAACGGTAAGAATCCCCCTCTTTTTTAAACTGGTATAAGCCTAAACCCGGCAACGTTGCATAGATGGTATCGCCCGGCATCTCCACAACATCAGTAGTAACGGAAACCAGGTACCCGTTATTACTGAAATAAGTGCCTTTAAAATTACCGTTAGTATCTTTTGTAAACTGTATAATACCCCGGATGGTTGCTGCAAGTATGTTCCCATTTTTTAGCTGTATAATTTTATACACAAAATTGTTTAAGAGCGGGTATAGTGTTGGCAGATTTTGTACCGGGATATTAGTGAAAGACGCCTGCTTTTCATTAAACAAAGAAAAACCACCACTGCTGCCGATCCAGGTATTGTTGTCCTTGTCTCTGAAGATACTGCCGACCATATTGCCCGGCAAACTTTTTTCGTTGTTGTCTTCGTGATGATAGTTAACCAGCAACGATCTTTCCGGATCAAAAATATTCAAACCTTTGGTTTGAGTGCCAAACCAGATCCTGCCCTTTTCATCTTCATAAAAGCATTTGGTGAAATAGTCTTTCAGTATCGGGAAGTCACCTTCAGACAACGGGAACAGGTTAAATTTCGGCGCCTTCAGATCAAGTTTTGCTACCCCACCGCCGTCAATTCCAATCCACAGGTTTTCATTCCTGTCAATAAACAAACAGGTGGTAAGATCGAAAGGCAGGGATTTAATTTTAGAATTATCGTGGTGAAATGTTTTAAATATTTTTCGTCTTTCATCGTAATAGAATAAACCGTTCCCCCTTGCGGTCATCCACAAACGGCCGTAACGGTCGCTCATTCCATCAAAAGAATAAAATGAAATAGGGTTGCCATTCATTGTTTTTGGAATTGTAACCGCTACGCTGTCCCCTGCATTATAATAAATCAGTTTAGTATCGTATGCAAGCACCTCCCTACCCTTGTCAAAAAAAATAGCGTCGGGTGTATCTTCTTTAAACCTGATAGTATATTGTGCCGACTTGCGATTGAAAACAATAAACCCCTTTATACTTCCACCAATCCTTAACCAGATATTGCCCTGCTCATCAGACTTACAGGAACTGTACAAAATAGTGGCAAAATCAATTTTGAGAGGAAGCTGGTAGACTTTCATTACACCGGTTTTCACCTGGTAAGAAACGATCCCGTTTGTAATACTGAACATCCAGATCAGGTCACTTTCGTCCATGATCACCATCTGAAATTCGGCACGCCTGTATTCATCTTTAAATGACCGCATGCAGACCACGGTCTCTTTAAAAACATCCCATTTATAAATACCACTAAGGGTAGAAAACCAGATGTTACCCATCCGGTCTTCCAGCATTTTACCTTTTACAAAATGATTTACCACCTCTTCTTTATGGAGGGGATTATATTTAAAGGTTTGTAATTCCGTTCCATCATAGCGGCACAATCCATCCGCAGTACCAAACCACATAAAGCCTTTTTTATCTTGCAGGATACTGTACACAGAGCTATGCGGCAAACCATCATTTACACCAAGGGTTTCAAACCGGGGGATAATGGTCTGGCCGGGAGCCTGCAAAACAGCCGCTATAAGCAGAAAGGCAATAAAATATTTTATCACTGGCACATGCGTAAAATGAAGAAAGAAACAGATGCTATTCCGGTTGCTTCCCGGGTAACAGCTATTTTGCTGCTTCAGTATTAAAGTGAAATAACTAGTTTGTAATAAAAGGTAAAAGGGTTATGAAAATGCCCCTGTACGAAAGCAGGCATATGTTCATTTACTGAAATTACCTTATTTAACTTCAATAAAAATTATTTTCAAATAAAATTTGTCAGACAGTTACCTAAACAACCAGTCCTGTAAAACAAGTAGACCATGCGGCAAATAAACTGGCAGCGTCTACAAACCAGCGATCCGAAAGGAAGAATGGCCGCCATATCAGCCACAGCCAGAAAACTTGCCGTTATAATATGGAATATGGTTGTAAAAAAAGTACCTTACCAACCGATAAGTACTATGAATATGTCGATCGGCAAAGAAAAAGAATTTGATGCGTGGGGGAGCGGTACCAAGAAATTACCTGACCCTGAAATTATTGAACAGGACGGTGAGATATTGGTAACCTTGTTCAAAAACAAGGACAGCAAGGAACAGTTACAAAAAATGAATTTAAATGGACCGCAGGTAGGAGCTGTTCTTTATATACTTGGAAAAAGGTAGCATTACAAATACCCAATACCAGACAATTAATGGCATCTCAAGGCAAACTGCAACCCGTGATTTGAAAGGGCTGGTTGATGTATTTGCCATTCGATGGAAAACCGGCGACAAAATCGGATACATGCCAGCATATCATTTCGACCCATAATGGGCTGCAAATCTCTATCAGCTTCCCTGCCGGAAGGCGTGCAGGCTTTATCGCAGCGAAATATAAAAAATAAATTAGTTGATATATGACAATAAATAATGCAACAATTACAAAAGGATTTATCATTGCTGGATTAATGAACTCCTCGGTTTTAATTTTATCAGACGATCCCTGAAGTTGATCCTAACGTAATGTCAAATTTTGGGCTATTAATGATTCTTATTTGGGGATTAGCATACATATCTGTTGCAAAGAATTATGACAAAGTAAAATGGCTTGTTGGAATTTTTGTCATTGAAAAATTAATTTATGGTTGTGTTTGGACAAATTGGATCCTGAATAATAATATTTCGGATGTTTATGAAAAAGATATTATGGCTGGCATGTTTTATTCAATTTATGGAATAAATGATTGGGTGTTTTTTGTATTCTTTGTATTAGTCTTCTTACGTTTATTCAAATTTAAAAATGATGGTTAAACAGTATGCATAACACGAACTGTGCAAAAGTGGGATTAAAGTGCTGATTTCAGCATTTGGAATACTAATAAACATTTGTGCTAAATTGAACATTGGTGCTTTCAATTCCTCACCATCGCAAAGCCCGAAATTTATGTGCTATTATACCGACTCCTCAAAATATTCAAAATTGTCTGACAAAAGTCAACAGGACGAAAAGCAACAAAGCAAAATGTCATTTTTTTATTACGCTACAGAAGTTGTCGGTTGGCTTCAAATAGTAGCTTCTCCTTTGTTAACTGGACTTATAATTGGAGCAATAATTTATTTTTCTAACCCAAATAACCTGCAACTTATCCTTGCAATCTCCGTAACACTTATTGGACTTATTGTAGGAATAGTTTTCGCAACGAGGGTTTGGAAAAAGCAAGGAACAATGCACTTTATCTCAAGAGTGATGGCAACACCGGAACTTGACAATTTAGATGAAGAAAAAAAAGAAGAAATAGAAAAATAACTGCACACTACTCTAGCTGTGCAAGTGTAGATGGACGGGAGTACAATCAGTCCAGCAGTTCCGGTTCTGTACTTCAGTTCTGGGCTGCCTTTAGTTTTAAATATTTAACTTCAGCAAAATAACCAGGCAGCCCTGTCTGCTGACGCAGTCTGGCAGCGGCTCCGTACAGGACAATTATTGAATTTCACAACCGGCACAAACCCCGCTCCTTCTGCATAAAACAAAAG
>JBBQYS010000077.1:0-15220 GCA_038208485.1 Chitinophagales bacterium | reverse complement strand
CGAAAAGAAAAGATTAGAGAAAGCAGTAGAAAATGAAAGGGATCAGTTCTTTGATATGTTTTTACAAGCACCATCAGCTATAGGTATGTTAAAAGGAGCTGATCATGTTTTTGAAATGGTTAATCCCCTTTACTTGCAATTAACAGGCAAAAAAGATGTTATAGGAAAAACGGTAGCAGAAGTGCTTCCCGAAGTAATTGAACAAGGCTTTGTTGCTATGTTAGATAATGTTTACCATACCGGCGAATCATGCATTGGCACAGAAACCTTGGTTAAGGTAGACAAGGAAGGAAACGGTGAATTGACTGATTTCTACATAAACTTTGTTTACCAGGCCTATAGAAATGGCAAGGGAGAAATAGAAGGCGTTTTCTTTTTTATTAATGACGTAACAGAACGAATATTATCACGGAAAGCAATAGAAAAAAGCGAAAAGTTTTTTAAGGGAATGATTGAGAGTAGTGCAGACATGATTACGCTAATTGACGCTGCCGGAAAAACAATGTACGCAAGCCCGGCAGTATCTAAAAAATTTGGATATACTTACGAAGGATGTTTAGAAATAAATATTGCTGACATTGTGCACCCGGACGATGCGTTGATAATGCAGGAATTTGTGGGGAAGATAATGATGCATCCCGGAGTGCCTATGGATTGTCCATTGATACGGGATAGAAAAAAAGATGGAAGCTATATTTGGGTAGAAGGCACAGCAACAAATTTTCTTGAAACGGAAGGCATTAATGCAATTATTGCCAATTTCAGGGATGTTACCGGGCGAAAAGAAGCAGAAGAAGACAACATTTTTAAAGCACATTTATTAACCACTATCGGGCAGGCGGTTATAGCAACAGACCTGGATGGAGTTGTTAATTACTGGAACCGGGCAGCCGAAGATATTTATGGGTGGACAAAAGAAGAAGCTGTAGGGAAAAATATAATTGATTTAACTCCTTCTGCGGCTACCTACGAACAAGCTATCCAGATAATGGAAGAGCTAAAAAAAGGGCAAACATGGTCGGGAGAATTTAAAGTGCGGAAAAAGGATGGTACTAATTTTCCTGCCCTGATTACCAATTCCCCCATTTATGATGAGAACAATAAACTATCTGGTATAATTGGAATTTCTTCTGACATTACTGAAAAGAAAAAATTGGAAGATCTTTTAGAGAAATCCAATAGAATGGCACGGATAGGAAGTTGGGAATATAACACCATAACTCAAGCACATTATTGGTCACCTATAACAAGAGAAATATTTGAAGTAAAAGATGATCCGGCACCCGATCTCCAAACAGCAATTTCATATTATAAATCCGGTGCAAGCAGATCATTTATTACCTATGCTGTAGATAAAGCGTTAAAGGATGGATTACCATGGGACCTGGAATTACAAATTGTAACCGCTAAAGGGAAAGAATTGTGGGTTCGTGATATTGGAGAGGCAGAATTCATAAACGGCAAGTGCATAAGATTATATGGCAGCTTCCAGGATATTAATGCCAGGAAAAAAGCTGAATTGGAAATTTTAAATGCTTATAGAGAAAAGAATATTATTCTTGAAAGTATTGGGGATGGGTTCTACGCCCTCGATAAAAACTGGGTGATAACTTATTGGAATAAACATGCGGAAATTATTCTTAAAAAAAGTCGCAGAGAAGCAATAGGAAAAAATCTATGGGAATTATACCCCAATGCTAAGAATTCTATTTCCTATACCAATTATCATATAGCAGTTGAAGAAAAAAGGATTCAGCATTATGAAAGATTTAATGAAGAATTAGATCGCTGGCTCGAAGTAAGTGCTTACCCATCAGGCACAGGCTTATCTGTTTTTTTTAAAGATATAACTGACCGCAAAATAGCAGAAACACAATTAGGCGAATTAAATGCAAATCTAAAAAAGCATGCAAGCGATCTGGCGATTTCCAATAAAGAGCTTGAAGAGTTTGCTTATGTAGCATCACATGATCTGCAGGAACCGTTGAGAATGGTTACCGGTTTTTTAGGGCAGATACAAAATAAATACAGCGATGTAATTGATGATAAAGGGAAGCAATATATCCACTTTGCAGTAGATGGTGCCAAACGAATGCGGCAGATAATACTGGACCTGCTTGAATTTTCGAGAATAGGAAGAATTGAAGGCACCGAAAATAATATTGACCTGAATGAAATAGTGCAGGAAGTTATGGTTTTATGCCAAAAACAAATAAAAGAGACAAGCGCCATCGTCAGGTTTGAAAACCTGCCATCGCTGGTAACACATCAAACTTATTTGCGGCAGGTTTTTCAAAACCTGGTAAGCAATGCGCTTAAATATCATGTAAAAGGTAGATCGCCTGTAATTAATATATCGGCAGAAGAAAGGGAAACTCATTGGCAATTTGCTATAAGCGATAATGGCATAGGTATAGAAGCAGAATATTTTAATAAAATATTTGTAATCTTTCAACGACTGCATGACAAAGATGAATATTCGGGCACCGGAATAGGCCTGGCTGTTTGTAAAAAAATTATTGAAAACCTTGGGGGAAAGATTTGGTTAGCGTCGGAAGAAGATAAAGGAACCACTTTTTATTTTACAATACCCAAAAAATGAACATCAGGAGAAGTTATATAAGCAGCATAAAGCTAAATTGTGCAAGCCCCGCCAATGCTGCAAAGGGTTTATCTTATTGGCGGAACAATTTATTTGCGGGTATCATTATCTATTTATTGCCATTCTGTATTATAGCGTTGATACCCGGTGTGTACTGGAGTTTTTATACGCATCACTACATCATTGCGCAGGCAGATATAGCGGTAATAATGAGTATTTTAATTATAGCTTTTACAAAAGGTATTCCTATATACATTCGCAAAATAATTTTTATAGTGAGCGCCTACCTGCTTAGTTGTATAATGCTCTACTCAGTAGGCTTAACCGGTTCCGGGCAATTATACCTGCTCATAGCGTGTATTTTCAGTATTCTTATTTTTCCAACAAAATATGCCATGTGGCCGGCTATTGCAAACACGCTCATTTGCTTGCTCGTTGCAATTGCCGTATATTATAAAATGTTGCCTTGGCCGCATAATATGGAAAATTCAACCGGCGCCTGGATAGCATCCTCCTCCAGCGTGGTTTTCCTAAGCTTCTTATTATCAGTGCTAATCCCAACACTGTTCATTGGGTTGCAGTCAACACTGTATAGTGAAAAGAATCTGGCTGTGCGGTTAAGTGCCGAACAAAAGTTGCTCACCAATGCAATGGAAATGCTGGAGAAAAAGAATAAAGAGTTGGAACAATTCTCCTATGCAGCATCACATGATTTGCAGGAACCACTTAGAATGGTGACGGGATTTTTAAGCCAATTGGAAAAAAAATATGAGAACATTATTGATGCCAAAGGCAAACAATACATTTGGTATGCTGTAGATGGCGCTAAACGAATGCAGCAGATAATTACTGACCTGCTTGATTTTTCACATACAGGCATACAGGAGGGAAGTAGGGAAGATATAATCCTGAACGAACTAATAGACGAGGTTGTTATTCTTTATAGCACACAAATAGAAAAAAAGCAGGCAAAAATAATGGTAGAAAATCTCCCGGTGATACATGCCAACAAAATAGCGTTGAACCAGGTCTTTCAAAACCTTATCAGCAATAGTTTAAAATATAGCATCGCAGAAGGAGCGGTTTTGATAAAAATTGGCACAGTAGAAAAAGAGCTGCATTGGCTATTTAGCATCAGCGACAACGGCATAGGTATACCACAAGAAGATTTTGAAAAGGTGTTCATTATTTTTCAACGGCTTCATGGCAAGGAAAAATACCCGGGAACCGGCATAGGGCTTGCAGTAACTAAAAAGAATATTGAACAAATGGGCGGGGAAATCTGGTTGGAGTCAGAAGAGGGTATAGGTAGCACTTTTTATTTCACCATAAAAAAATAGTAAAATGTTTACAGCTATCAGCAGTTTCGAAATCCAGAACGGAATGGAAAACGAAGTAAAGCAGTCTTTTATAAACCGCCCGAAGCTTGTAGAGAAATATGAGGGATTTTTAGGTTTACAGGTATTAACCCCCGTAGAAAATCCTTCACAGATATGGTTGATTACAAACTGGACAGATGAAGAAACCTTTAAAACCTGGCATAAAAAACATTTAAAAGATGCTCATGCAGGAATTCCGAAAGGCTTAAAGTTGGTGCCACACAGTTTTAAGTTGCGTTTTTTTAACCATATAGCATCTTAATTACAACAGCCATGATGAATTTCAGCACCATATTAGATGATAACAAGGCGTCCCTTGCTGAGTTGATAACTGAGCAGCAATTTAAAAACAACCCGAATCTGTTGTTAAAATATGGCATTGCGGGCAAAAAAAAATGCAGTGAAGATAACGGCTATCATCTTTCTTATTTATCAGTAGCCATGCAGTTAGAGTGTAAAGAAATATTTGCAGCATATATAGTATGGGCCCAAAGAATGCTCGAAGGCAGAAAGATACCGGTTAAAGACTTATACAATAACCTGGACTATATTGATATTGCCTGTAAAGAATTATTACCCGGGGAAGTTTACGAGGCTGCCCGTTTTTATATCCTGGAGAGCAAAGAAAGATTAAGTGAAAATGGCCCGGCTATGGAGACTTATTTAAATAATAGCAATCCTATATTGAATGGTGCAAAACAATACCTCGATTTTTTACTAAAAGGAAATAAATCTCAGGCACAGGCCCTGGTAACGGCTTTGGTAACCAATGGCGAACCCATTTCATCTATCTATGATAATATTTTTAAAGTTACCCAGCAAGAAATCGGCTTGCTATGGCAGAATAATATTATAACTGTTGCCCAGGAGCATTATTGTACTGCGGCCACCCAATCCATTATGTCAACATTATACCCGTACATTTTTACTTCTGAAAAAAAAGAGCGAAAGATGATGGCGTGCAGTATTTCCGGCGATCTGCATGAAATAGGGATACGGATGTTGGCTGACCTGTTTGAAATGGATGGTTGGGATACTTATTATATGGGTGCCAATATGCCCGAAGCTGATATCATAAAAACATTATCCGAACAACATCCACAGTTATTGGCCATTTCTGTAACCATGCCATTTCATATCAATAACGTGCAGGCATTAATTAAGAAGATAAGGACTAATGAAGCACTTGATAGCGTAAAGATAATGGTTGGAGGCTACCCGTTTTCGCTGGTAGAGGACCTATGGAGAAAAGTAGGCGCAGATGCCTGTGCTACCAGCGCAAAAGAGGCTGTTAGCATAGCCAACAATATGATTTTTTTAAATTAGAAATATAAGTGAATATGACAGTGCAAGCAGAAAAAATGGGTAGCGAATCACCAGGGGATACTGAACACCATTTTCGCAATGATGAAAGTCTGTTAAATAAAATGACGGCGCTTAATAATGAATTGGTGAATACCCAAAGGGCCTTATTTAAAAAAAATGAAGAGATATCGGGGCTTAATAAAAAACTTACCGCTGCCAATGTAAATCTTGAGCAATTGATGTATGTCGTTTCACACGACCTGAAAGAACCCCTTCGTATGGTAACCAGTTTTATGGTATTGCTCAAAAAAAATTATTCGGAAATACTGGATGCAAAAGGAAATTCATACATAGGCTTTGCTGTTGACGGAGGTAAAAGAATGCAGACTATGATAACAGATCTGTTGGAATTATCACACACAGCCGCAAATAATAGTCATAAAGAACTTGTAGACCTCAAAATACTGATAAATGAGGCACAACAAAATCTGTTTAAACCAATTAAAGAAAGTGGAGCGAAAATTGCAACAGAAGGTGAATGGCCCCGGTTAAAGGTGAACAAAACAGATATCATCCGGCTGTTTCAAAACCTGGTGGGCAATGCTATCAAATTTAAAAAGAGAGAGACAGCTCCGGTAATTACGTTAAAAGTAGTAGACAAAAAAGAGGAGTGGCTGTTTAGTGTACAGGATAACGGCATCGGGATTCCGTCCGAAAAATTTGATGAAGTATTTGAAATATTCAACCGCCTGCATTTGAAAGAAGCATACGAAGGAACGGGTATTGGCCTGGCATCCTGCAAAAAAATTGTAGAAGGTAATGGTGGTAGCATTTGGATAGCATCAGAAGAAAATATTGGAAGCACTTTTTATTTTACCATACCCAAACATTTAAACTAAATTTATGGAGCCGATACATATACTATTGGTTGAGGATAATGAAGGAGATATATTACTCACCACCGAAGCATTGGAAAATGCAAAAATGCATATAAATCTAAGTGTTGTTAAAGATGGAAAGGAAGCAATGGATTTTCTTACAAATGCAGGTAGTTATTCAAATGCAGCCCAACCAGATATGTTATTGCTTGACATTAACCTGCCAAAAAGAAACGGGCACCAGGTATTAAAATTTATTAAAGAGAATGAAGCTTTAAAACACATTCCTGTTATTATGCTTACCACATCGTCATCACCTGCTGATATAGACCTGGCTTACAAAAATCATGTAAACTGTTTTATTACAAAACCTATTGAAATACATGGCTTTCTTGATGTGATAGCTACCATCGAAAATTTCTGGTTCTCCATTGTAAAACTACCTTCAAAAACAATTAATCCACTATGACGAATTCAAATAGCGCTTTGCGCATATTGATTATAGAAGATAATCCCGGAGATTTTGAACTGGTTCAAAATTATCTAAGTGAATACCTTCATCCCTCAATAGTGCATGCCAAAAATTTTAAAGAAGCCACCCTTATGTTATCTGATTCGGGTGCAGGATTTGATGTTATTTTATTGGACCTTACATTACCGGATAAAAGCGGTAAAGACCTTATAAATGAAGTTTTAAATATTGCCGGTGATTGCCCCGTAATAATGCTTACTGGCTACTCCGATTTAGATTTTAGTATCCAGTCTATTGACCTTGGGATTGCTGACTATTTGCTGAAAGATGACATGACTTCATCGAATTTATATAAAAGCATCAGTTACTGTATACAAAGAAAAAAGAAAATACATGAGCTCCGGGAATCTGAGAAGCGGTTTAACGACCTGTTTCAATTAAGCCCGCAACCCATGTACCTGTTTGACCCCGCCAGCTTTAATTTTATACAGGTAAATAAGGCGGCCATTGAACTCTACGGATATACTGAGGAAGAATTTTTCAATATGACGCTCGTAAATGTAATGCCGGAAAAAGATTTTTCTTTCTTAAAAAAGAATTTGGAAGCAATAACACATGTGGACGGGGCTTTTAAAGGATTGTTTAAACAAATTAAAAAGTCAAAGGAAGTGATGGATGTGGAGATATACAGCAACCTTATAAACATCGATGCCAAAAAATACAGATCGGTAATTGCTATTGACATAACAGAAAAATTAATTAAAGAAAAAGAATACGAGGAACAAAAAGCTATTGGATATAAAAACTTAACAAAAGCGGTGATTGCTGCACAGGAAAAAGAGAGAGCTGAAATTGGTGAAGAACTGCATGATAATGTGAACCAGCTTTTGGCAGCTTCTAAATTGTATTTAAATCACAGCATTACATGCGATGGGGATAAAAATGAATTCATTTTAAAAAGCCATGACTATATTGTTACCGCAATGGAGGAGATTAGACAACTTTCTCACGCCCTGGTAGGGGTGGCAGCCGATAAGGAAATTAAATTATGTGGTTCAATAGACGAATTGGTAAAAAATATAACTGCCATAGAAGATATTGCTATTGATTTTGCCTGTCCATCCAGTGTAGATGATACAACCAATGCAGGATTAAAACAGACCATTTACAGAATAGTACAGGAGCAGTTAAGTAATATCTTAAAGTATGCAGAAGCAACAAAGGGTGAAATAGATATAACCTTCGACAATGAGGATTTGCTACTTGTTATAAATGACAATGGCAAAGGCTTTAACACTTTTGATAAGAGTACGGGTATAGGATTGAAAAATATTAAAAATCGTGCTGCAGTTTACAATGGGGAAGTGCATATCTTATCATCAGTTGGCAATGGCTGTAAAATGAAAGTAATTTTTAAGGGGGCCCAAGGTGATAAAATAGTAATGGATAGCGAAAACTTAATTTAAATAATTAAAATCAATAACATGCCTAATCTCTTACTTATTGATGATCATTCTATAATAAGAACCGGAATGAAGATGATTATAGAAAATCTCCTTCCCTTTTGTAACATTGATGAAGCTGAGGACGGTAGTTCTGTGATTGAAAAAGTAACGCACAATGAATATGACCTGTTGATACTTGACATTAATATGCCTGATACTGATTCTCTTGTTTTGATAAGAAATATACTGGCATTAAAGCCCCGCTCAAAGATTTTGATGTTAAGTATGAATTCAGAAGAGATATATGCAAAGCGGTACTTACAGGCAGGAGCAATGGGATATGTAAAAAAAGACGCACCCACCCCGGATATAAAAAATGCTATTACGACAGTATTAGCCAATAAAAAGTATATAAGTGAAGTGCTAAAAGAAAAATTATTGAATGATTTAAATGATAAGAAGAATTCTGCTAATCCTTTTGATAACTTATCTGCACGTGAATTTGAAATTGCTCATCACTTGATACGAGGAGATTCTTTAGGTGATATTTGCGCCAAGCTTGATTTAAAATCTTCTACGGTGAGCACATTTAAAGCAAGGATATTTGAAAAGATGCATTGCAGTAATGTTATTGAACTTAACACGCTTGCCAAACTCCATAATGTAATTCAATAATTATAAGCACGGGAGATTGTTGCCAGGCATTTTATTTATGCAAGAGAGCTGACAGCTTTCCAAAGAGGTGACAGCCTTCCAAAAAGCTGTCACCTCTGGCAAATAGCAAAGCTGATAGTATTTCCGTTTGAGTTTTTGTGGTAAAAACACGAGTGGGATGTGTGCAGGGAAGGCGAAGGGGAGGAAGCCTCCAAAAAGCTGTCAGCTCTGGCAAAAATGAGCTACCGTTCTTACATCTATGGCTTTTTAATTCAGTTCTACGAAGTTTGATTAATATCGGCTGAAAGCAAGAAGAAGACAATTTTACATTACAGAAAAGAAACGGTAGCCAGTAGATACTGGTGCCAAAAACAGTTTTCTTTTTGGCTTTAAAAGTAGAGCAAACGGTATAGAGTTGGCACAACTTAACTTATGAAAGAAAGTTTGAGACGCAATAGTTGCGCTGTTGTTGAACTTTTATGCTACATTCGGCAGAAGGATTTGTATTGATTCCAAAATGCAAATAGCTAGTCTGTTTTACTCAAATAACCTTCAACAGTTTTATGCCGATACTTGTTCATTTAGCTGACGAAAAAGACTCGAAGAAAATTACTTCTGGCGGAATAAAAATAGGGAAATACCAGCGTGGTATTTATTGTATGCCAGTACTGCAAAATTTTTACGTCAGCCATCAGTGGCTTCGGGAGTTAAAATCTTCTGGCGCTAAAACACTTGTTGGGATTTATTTTCGGGTTGACTCTTCGCAATTGGTGTACGCAGGTAGGTATGGTAAAAATCATAAACGCATTTCTTTAGGTGATGCTATTAAAGAGATTATGACAATAGATGATCCGCTTGGGTACGAATTAATCATTGATAGAAAAATAGACCCTGGCGAAATTAAAAAAATCAGACATTTACCGCAGACTATTGGATGGCGTTACATGCCCGACAGCCACAACAGAAAGCCCTGTACCTGTGAATATTGCACAAGGGGCATCATCAAAGGAAAAAGGATTCGGAATAAAGGAGAAACTTAGATAGTTAACAATGGGCAAAAATTCAATGTCAGAAAATAACGGTAGCTCATATCAAAATATAAAACATGCCAGCAAGCATTCAAGCCTCATGTTTTAATACAATTTGAATGTTTTAAAAATAAATTCAACATGAAAAAAAGTAGCGCTGCTGTTGATGCCTACATTGCAGCATTTCCGCCGGCGGCGCAGGAAAAGCTGAAAGCCATGCGAACATTGATTAGCAGGTATGCACCCGGTGCGGTGGAAAGTATAGCCTACGGAATGCCGGCTTACAAGTTGAACGGTAAAACTTTATTGTACTTTGGTGGCTATGCAAAGCATATCGGTTTTTATGCAACTCCAACAGGCCACGAAAAATTCAGCGAGGCATTATCGGTATATAAACAGGGAAAAGGTTCTGTGCAGTTTCCGCTTAATGAGCCATTGCCGGAAAAGCTGATTACTGCCATTATTAAGTTCAGGGTGGCAGCTACTGCGCCGGCGTAATTTCCAGGATTTTGTTTACCTGTTTTCACCCACCGAAACCCCTTTTCCTTCTCTTGTCCTACAATAGATTTTCCCTATAATTTCTAACCCATCCAAAGAAATGGGGCTCAACGAGCCATGATGAAATTTATGACGAGTAAGATCAGATGCATAGTTACGCTCATCACCGGACAGTTTTGCCTTCCACCCCACGGCCAATTGCCAGACCTGCGTGGCCCGCTGCGGGTAGCGGAAGGGTAAAATAAAAACAGGAGCCTTTTTCTTCGCTGCTCTCGGCCCATATCCTGCCATGCTGCCGTTCTACGATCTCCTTACTCAGGAACAGGCCTATGCCCAGCCCCTGAAACCTTGCGGTAGCATTTTCTGCCCGGTAAAAAAGTTGGAAGAGGTTTTGCAGGTTCTCCTGGGCAATGCCGATGCCAAAATCCCTTACATAAACAAGTACCTCGTTTTTCTGTAGCCTGATGCCTGCCTGCACCTCGGCCGCACCCGGCGAATACTTAATGGCATTGGTGAGCAGGTTTACAATGACCTGCTCTACACGTAACCGGTCTGCCAAGCAAGGTTGCTGCAGGGTTTCTACAATGTGCAGCCGGTGGCTTACCGTAGTTTGCTGTATATCTTCTATGCATTCCTGCAGCAGATTGCCAACGTCAAAAGCCACCGGGTTATACTCCATGCGGTTGGCCTTTATTTTAGATACATCCAGCAGGTCCGCAATCAGTTTTTCCAGCTTGGCAGCGGCTGCCAGGGCCTTAGGCAGCAATATGGCCGGGCTAAGCTTCCCGTTTTCCGCAGCTACATTTTCCATTAGTTGTAAGTAGGCTTTCAAACTGGTGAGCGGCGTCTTCAATTCATGGCTTGCCATACTCAGAAACTCGTCTTGCTTTTCGTTCATCAACGTAGACTGCAGCAGTTGTGCCTCCCGCCTGATGACTTCTTCCTGCAGTTGCTTGTAGCTGCTGATATCAGCTATAAAGGCAATAAATATCCACCCGGTTGCTGTTTTTACATTGGAAATACTGAGGTTTATTGGGAAGGTATGCCCCTTTTGGTGCAGCGCAGTTATCTCTATGGTTTTGTTAAGCACGGGTCCTTCGCCGGTGGCCAGGAAATGAGCCATACCACGGGCATGCGCTTCCCGGTAATTTTCCGGAATGATGACATCGGCCAGTGGCCTGCCGATAACTGCAGCAGCCGGGAAGCCAAAGATGGCTTCGGCTTTGGGGTTCCATTCCAGTACGGTTTGCAGCTCGTTGATGATAACAACGGCCGAAGGTGCACCGCTGATGATGGTGGCCAGCCAGCGTTCATTCCTGGCTATGGCAATTGCTGCTTCCTGTTTCTGGGTATTGTTGCGGAACACCCCACGGGTATACAGGGGCGCTTCCTCCTGGTATACACAACCTATCTGGCCTTCCAGCATTACCTCAGCGCCAGTTCTTGTTTGCATGCTGTAGCTTATATCATCAGTACGCCGCATCCGAACAACTTCTGTACGGTACTGCCGGTACTGCTCCCGAAAAGCGGGCATCATAAACTCGTATATACTGTGGCCACGCACTTCGTCAAGCGTATAGCCAAGCGTATTGAGCCAGGATGGATTAACGGTAATGATATTTCCATCTATATCCAGGAAATGGATAAGGTCGCTGCTGTGGTCAAACAGGTCCTGGAAGTGTGTATCAAAATTCAGTTGCGTCATAGCCATTAAAATATAGAGGTAAGTGCAAACAATCTGCCAACCGTAAAATTAAGGGAAACTCCTGCAAAAGGCGAGGAGTGGGGAATATTGAGCAGGTAGCTTTCTGTAGTAGCCTTGCATGCTATTGCCCTGATCTTTTTTGCTGCCGCTGTACGGTGACTTTACAAAAAACGGGAAGTTCTAGAATATTTTAATAGGGCTGGGCGCATTCCAATTTGTCGCAACTATATTTACCCCATCGGGGCTATCACTTTGTAGCAATTGCGTTTTTTGAAAATAGTGTGGCGTGCCGTAGGTACGCCACCAGTAAGGGCAGCCACTATGTGGCAAAATTTTGTATCTGATAATATTTTCTACAAATAGATAGTGCTTGTGGCACATCAACGGGACAATATTTAAACCCACCCCGTTTACTCGTCCTAAAATAAATGCCTAAATTGCCAAAGATCGACTGACTATTAAACATTTAATGAGACCCATAACCCAAACACTCAAAAAAGCACTAAACAAAGCTTTCTTAAAAATTAAAACCAAACCAGACTGAAATTCATCAGTGCCAGTGACGTCCAGGCGGTTTTTTCGCCTCATTAAATTTTAAGTAATTCTAGACACCGGCGAAACCGGGATGAATTATGAAATTCAACATTCAACAGCTTCGCTTCTATTCGTTCAGGGTAGAATTGTGGCAGATGATGAAGGCAATCCTTTTTTTCGTCCTTGTAATCAGTATTTGATGATTAAAACATCTACATCTTAATTCTTGTAATTATCAAGACATTTTATTATTTTAGCGGACTGCCGGTTTTACACACCTCTCCGCAAAAAAAGGCTGCTGGCCCTGGCTTACAGTTAAAAGTATTTTTGTCACATTTTAAAATATACAATCATGTCAGAGGCAATTGCAGAAAAAAAACTAAATTCCAAAACCCGTGAAAACGTTGAAGCATATTTTAACAGCCACGATGTAAAATTTATTACGGAAGATGCAGTTTTTATTAACATGAACACGGGTGAAAAAACGGTGGGCAAGCAGGCCATAGGTGATATGCTGCATTTTATGTATCATATTGCGTTTGATGCAAAGGCGGAAATCATCAATACTATAATAACAGAAGACCATGCTGTGCTGGAAGCAAGATTTAAAGGAAAACACATTGGAGAGGTAAACGGCGTAAAACCCACTCACAACAATATGGATGTGCCACTCTGTGTAGTTTATGACCTGAAAGACAACCTGATTAAAACCGCCCGCATTTATATGCTAGAGTCAGTTATGCAGCAACAGATGAAGGCTTTATAAAGGCAAAAGACCAGGGATGTTGTGTTTATTTAAACGAAGATCCACCCCGCTTTTTGGTACACTACCGCTTTAGCCCACTACCACAAAGGAACATAGGTAAAAATCATAATCACTCACCTATGTTTCTATGTGGTTCAAAAAATATCATTGTCCCTTCCTGATAATAACTAATTTCTAACAGTTTATATTATGATTACAATAAAAAATTAGTTTTCCTCCCTACAACTTCATGAACACATTGCTATTCAAGATTAGTTCCTGTACAGGAAAAGTTTAATCTTTTTTTCAGATCATGAATAGCATGCTGCCCTTAAACAAATCTAAGCTCATAGCTATTAGCGCCTAATTCGTAGGACGCCGTCGCAAACTTCCCTATAGTGATAGACACATGCGCCGCTTAGGATGAGACAAGGTTCGCCTTCGACTAAAATATTAATTAATAACTATATAACGAAAACAAAAAAGTATTATGTTTATGCCGCAATGCAATATTGTGCGCATGCTAAAAAACGACTCTACATGAATGACGAACTTTCAGACATACAGAATTTTTTAGAAGGTCTTCCCGACAAGTACAGTATCATGATTGAAGGGATAGATATGCAAACACAAAAAGAATACCTCAACCATTCCGGCACTTTTGGTAGAGGAGAATTAACTGAAAAAGAAACCCTAGCACTTGGAAATATCCTATTTAACCAAAATGAGGCGATAGAAAAAAAGAAAAGAGCATTAGTACTATTAGCACATTTGGGAACTATTGAAGCATTTAGACTGATTGAAAAATATAATAACGATCCTGACAAGGAACTAAAACAATGGACACTTTTGTCTTTGCAGGAATGTAAAATGTTCCTTGAAAGTTCTCTACTTGATGAAAGCTCAGGGTTTATTACAACCGGACTTGGCGGACTGTCGGATAGACTAAGATATTACTTCTTTGTACTTCCTGCAACCGGTCAACCATTTACAAAGAAACAAATGGATATTGTAAAAGACGAATTCCAACTTGTTTGCAAGCACTTAAATTCGATCTTGGAAACAATCAATTTTTCGGATACTTGTATTGGGTTTACAATTTTAGTTCCATTAGATGTTGCTTTAGGCGTTTTAATAGAAACCGGAATAAACAAGTGTAATGAAATAGGATATTTTGTATTTGAACATTATTATGCCACAAATCAAAACATACCTGATGAATCGGAAATTGATGACATAATAAAGATTATCAGAGACTAAATTAAAGTATGCGCATAACACAATAAGAACAATAGCCAAAAGCTCCTCTTAAAAAGCCCAGCATTAAAACTATTGATGGGGATTTTGGTTATTGTTTGTT
The DNA here is from genome assembly GCA_038208485.1 of Chitinophagales bacterium. Classification (GTDB taxonomy): domain Bacteria; phylum Bacteroidota; class Bacteroidia; order Chitinophagales; family Chitinophagaceae; genus Ferruginibacter. The sequence goes on along the minus strand of JBBQYS010000077.1, from coordinate 615 downwards.
GACCGATACCGGTCACATCTACTCCGCCTTTGCCGTCTGCCTGGCCGGCAGGCAGGTTAGCGCCGTAAGACGCCGTAGCAAACTTCCCGATAGTGATCGACACTTGCGACGTCTCAATTATTTAGCTGCTACAGAATTTTATTTGAGCTTAGGCAGTAGAGCGCTGCCGCCTTTTTAAAAGAATTTTCCGGATGAGCGGAGGATAGCCATTCACTAAAATTTTAATTGGTAGTTATTTCGCAAAAATAAAAAAGTACTATGTTTATGCGGAAATGCAGTAGTTGTATGCAAAGTTCAGCCCATCATTCAGCAAAGCCAAGCGGGCCTGCGCTGCGGACAGTTTGTGCGGCCAGACAATTTTTCATAATCGCCAATAGTTTTTAACGGACAATCTCCGCTGCCGACGCTCATTAAAAGCCTGGCTTCGGTAACAGCAGGGCAGACAATTTTTTCGGTCGGCAGGGTTTTAAGGTTTGCGTTTTGCGGCCAGACCGTTTGTAGCTTGGTAAACTCTGCACACAACAATGGTTTTTGCGGCAAGTGTGGCTTGACGGACAAGCAATCATCATTTTTGCATAGCCAAACTTCGGTTTCCCAGCCGGACGAATAAAGCCC
>JBBQYS010000076.1:0-15325 GCA_038208485.1 Chitinophagales bacterium | reverse complement strand
AGTCCGTTTAACAGTACCATCTGTAAAAAAATCAAACAAAGCATACGCTGGTTCAAAATTATTAAAAGCACCTTTCCACCAATTACCGCACACAGCACCATTGCAATAATAAGGTATGCCAAAATAATGTATTTCATCCTGCATGTGTATGTGACCACTAAGGCAGGCTTTAATGTTTTTAAACCCGCTGAATAATTTTTGCAAGTCTAAAAAATCTGTATGCATTAAGTTCCGCTGAATTTTTAGATCGCCGTTCTCTTCTGTTTTATTAAAATATAAACCTGCGCAAATTGATAGCAGGGGAATATGGGATATTAAACATATAAATTCATTGGCAGGAGTGGCTGCTAATTCCTGTTTTAACCAACTCATTTGTTCTTCATCTAACCTGGCAATGTAGCCACCTTTGGGGTTTTGTTGGGTACTATCTAAAACAATAAACTTCCAGCTTTTATGTTTGAAGCTATAAAAACGCTTTGGCATTTTCAACGTTTCAACCACCCAGTTTTTTGCAAAAAGTGGATCAGTCAGGGGTTTGGGATCAGGTAAAAACCAACCCCAAATATCATGGTTACCAATTGTGTGGTAAATTGGTAATTGATTATTCTCCTGTAAAATTTTTTTAAAAAGGCTCCATTGCTCAGCCGTATATTCTTTGCTGGCATTTAAGGAATCCATAATGGCATCGCCACCATTTACAATAAAATCAATTTTATTTTTGTGTTGGTTAATATGTTGTAAGGCATTTGCCAACCCCTTTTCGGGTATGCTTCCCGGTAGTACGTGCACATCGCTCATAAAAGCAATTGTGAAATTTACCTTGTTGGATGCTGCCCTACTATTTGAGAAAGGAAGCATGCCTGCGGCGAGTGCAGCAGCACTATTTGCAATAAAAGACTTTCTTTTCATAAACCAACGTTTAAATATATTTAGCCAAAGCCTGCCAGCCAATATAACCGGGAGGTTCTATGCCGTTTAATCTATAATATTCTCCACCGTGGGTGTTCATGCCTAAACCTAGGGGTTTTAAGCAGATGCCTGGAAAAGTTTAGTACAAGACAATGGGTACTATCAATATTGCCGGATTGTAAACTTCCACCCTGTATAGTAACCTTACTCCGCTCTTTTGTTCTTTCTGATTAATAGTTAAATTTAGTGAAAAGCAAACTTAAGCCGTGTATAAGGCATTGTCGGGTCTGTTCTTCTCCAGAAAATCCTCGCAGATTTTCCTGCGGAGTTTTGTACTTTCAATGGTACGATACGAAACACGCAACGGCTCATACACATAAACGTTGTATTTCATTATATCTCAGACAACATAAATAAGAAATTTTAATTTAATGACACTTGATGAAAAATTCAAAGCTCTGGAGGCAAACAATGCACCGGGTCAGGAAGCCAGACAAAATCCAGGAAATCTGAATTCCTTAATGCGTGGCGGTAAACTTGATGGTACTGCTGTTGATTTCTCACACGGTGATGTAGATGCTTTTCCCCCAACACCTGGCGCTGATGTGATTTGGAAACAAGGCTTTGACAAAGGTGCTAGTCAAGCATATACTGAGTATCGAGGATTGGCTGAAATAAGAAATGGATTGGCGGGGCGCCTGGGTAAATTTACCGAACGACTTATTGCAGCAGATAGCGAATTGATTATAACCCCTGGCACTCAAGGTGCTTTATTTTTAGCATTAGGTGTAACAGTTGCTGCAGGCATGAAAGTGGCTGTAGTTGAACCAGACTATTTTGCCAACCGCAAACTGGTTAAGTTCTTCGAAGGTGAAGTGGTACCTATACCCCTTAATTATCTCAATTCTCTATCTGAACATGGTCCAGATCTTAATCGACTTAAAGAAGCATTTAAAAACGGGACAAAGCTGTTAGTCTTTTCTACGCCTAATAATCCCACAGGACTTGTATATTCAAAAAAAACATTAATAGAGATTGCAGCTCTCGCAACACAATATGATGTTACTTTAATAGTGGATCAATTATATTCCAGAATGCTTTACAGCGGAGAGGATTTTACGCATCTTCGTTCTCTGGATATTCTCCCAGAAAATTTAATCACTATAATGGGACCATCAAAGACAGAATCTCTTAGTGGATTTCGTCTTGGCGTTGCAGTTGGTACACCCAAATTAATTGAAAGGATGGAACGCCTTCAAGCAATCGTCTCTTTACGAGCTGCTGGTTACAATCAAGCGGTTCTTTCTACTTGGTTTCAGGAACCTGCAGGCTGGTTGAAAAAACGAATTACCGAACATCAGGCTATTCGGGATGAGTTGTTGAATATTTTCAGAGCTGCAAATTTACAGACAGCAACCCCACAAGCGGGGAGTTATCTTTTCCCTCAACTACCACCTCTAAGCGTTGACTTATTAACTTTTATTCGATTGCTTCGTATTCAGGCTAACGTGATAGTTACACCAGGTACCGAATTTGGCCCTGAGTTTACTGATAGCATACGGCTGAACTTTTCACAAGATCATACTGCCGCAATTGCGGCAGCAAAACGCATCGTAAAAATAACAGAAATTTACAGCCTATGAGTAAGCTTATACATCAACCCATTCCGCAGTAAAAGTATTAGTGGATGTCTACGGCTGCAGGGGAATATCCTCGCCTTCGTTCGTAGCACAAGAAATATGACTCTCTCGTGTGCTACGAACCGGGGCGACAAATTACTAAAAACATTTGCGGGTTTAAAAGCTAAATGCAGAGAGATAAGCAAGTGCAACGATTAAAGCTAGCAATACTAAGCCTAACGCAACCCAACCTAAAATTACTCCTGCTTTTGCCTGTCCATCATTTGGATCTTCTTTTTTTGCCTGATTACCGAATACTATAGCAAGTATAGCTAGTGGTATAGTTGCAATACCCACATACGGTATAACAAGTACTCCCAAAGCAATAATTCCCAAAATCATGGAAGTTTTTCCTTTTTTGCTTTTAGTTCCATCTTCGGCTTTTGTTTTAGATTTTTCTTTCCACTTATATATTTTCAGCGCCAGCTTTTCCTTGAAGCTGAGTTTTCTTCCCAGCAAATTTTCAATTTGCTTTACTTTCATCGACTTTAATGATACCGGCGCATCCGTTTGAGGGGTTACCTTTGTTTCGATACCGGAAATGGTTGGAATTACGTTTACTGCAAAAACAGGAGATAAGCATAAGATGCCACACAGCAAACTTGCAGTTAAAAGAAATTTTCTCATAATTAAGATTTAAAATTGTTTTAGTAAAACCGGCAAAAGTTTGAATAAGGTTTTGATAATGGAAAGATAGATAAATAATTCGTTTTATATTTTTCTTTTAAAAATAATTTGCTCCCTTATTGCTTCGACAATCTGTTGACTTTTCTCCCATCCGCTTCAATATAAGTTGCGGGTTGGTATGCGACCCAAGTGACCGCCCGGCTGAAGATCCCGCCAGAATAATTTCGTCGGGCTGGCGTTCGGACGGGAGTGACCCCCGAGATCCCCAGCGTTCATCGGGGCAGGCACAACAATGTAGCCATGAAATACCAACGCTGGTAAACAAAAAATAATTTGAATTGGTGGTAGTAATGTATTCAACAAGTAGGCCTTCCAGTTGTCGGCTCGCCCTGCAATAGCACAAAAGCAATGGGGCGTAAGCTGAAAAGGACAAAAACCAGCGTGGCGCCAGGTTCGTCAAAATTAAAAGTGTAAACAATTCCTGCTAAATTTTTATGCCCCCTATCTTCAATTTTGGCTTAAATAAAACTTCCCCGCAATTGCAGGGGAGTTTTAGCATACGGGCACATTTAAACCTTTGCCACATCAAATGCATTTTGAAGATCATTCTTAATGTCGTCAATATGTTCAATGCCCAAAGAAATACGCAATAGTCCGGGCTCAACACCGGCAGAAATTTGTTCGGCCTCACTCAATTGTTCGTGGGTAGTGGTGGCCGGATGTATAATGAGTGTTTTGGCATCGCCCACATTTGCTAAATGGCTGATGAGTTTCAACTCATTTACAAAAGTATCTGCTACCGTTTTTCCACCTTTTATTTTAAAAGACAACACACCACCAAAGCCACGCTTCAAATATTTTTTAGCCAGAGTGTGATACTTACTGCTTTCCAGCCCGGGATAATTTACATACTCTACCTGTGGATGTGCTTCCAGCCACAAAGCCAGGGCCAGCGCATTCTCTACGGTACGTTCTACCCGCAGCGACAAAGTTTCCAGCCCCTGCAAAAATAAAAATGAATTGAACGGACTTAAAGTAGGGCCCCATGTGCGCAGGCCTGATACCCGCAGCCGGATGATATAGGCGATGTTGCCAAACGGGCTGCCGGCTCCAAATATTTCCCAGAATTTCATACCATGGTATCCTTCATCCGGCTCCGTAAACTGTGGAAATTTACCATTGCCCCAATCGTAATTTCCTCCGTCTACTACCACACCGCCAATGCTGTTGCCATGGCCGCCAATCCATTTGGTAGCAGCTTCTACAACAACGTTGGCACCATAGTCAAACGGCCTGAATAAATAACCGGCAGCACCAAAAGTATTGTCTACCACCAGCGGTATATCGTGTTCTTTTGCAACCGCTGCAATGGCTTCAAAATCGGGAATGCTAAAACCCGGGTTGCCGATTGTTTCTAAAAAAATGGCTTTTGTTTTGTCGTCAATTTTGGAGGCAATGCTTTCGGCATTGTCACCATCTGCAAAACGAACTTCTATACCAATGCGCTTAAACGAAACCTTAAACTGATTGTAACTGCCGCCATATAAAAAGGAAGAGGCTACAAAATTGTCGCCTGGCAACAGTAAATTATGCAATGCCAAAAACTGGGCACTCATGCCCGACCCTGTTGCAACTGCACCTACACCACCTTCCAATGCAGCAACCCGTTTTTCAAATACATCGGTTGTTGGATTCATAATGCGGGTGTAAATATTTCCAAACTCTTTTAGGCCAAACAGGTTGGCCGCATGTTCTGAACTTTCGAAAACAAAAGAACTGGTTTGATAAATCGGAACCTGCGCTGCATGGGTGGTAGCTTCCGGCGAATACCCGGCATGTATCTGCAGGGTTTCAAAACGTAGTGGTGTTGTAGACATGATTATATTTTTGTTATTTAAAGTCTACCAAGTTAGTATACTTGGCGAATAAAAGCAGATTAAAGATGGGAAATATTTTTAATCTGGCGAAATTGAGCCGAATCATCGCTTGATTCCGGTTAGTGCAGCAGTGATTTCCGGAATGCTCCTGCACAGGTGCATCAGGGAATTGAACAACGCCATTCAATCATCATTGCTATAAACCAATACTTTTGCCGGTTAACCATCACAGAATAAATGTTTTTTCCGTTGTGGGTGTTACCCATCTTCCGCAAGCCAATGGTTACAGGCAGATATGCAGCAAAGTTATTGTGCAGGCGTAACTGCGCCACTCTGTTAATAGTTAGTATCTTGATTGGCAAAGAGCAGTACTATGTGTGTTGAAATGTTGGAGTTGCTATGCCTATATGACTATTGGGGACTTGTATTATTGGGCACAGTAAACATAAACATGACCTCTAAATAATTGTGTAGGCTGTGATTTTCTACTCGTGTTGATAACCTTCCTGCCGCCACTTGTAAGAAGTTGCCTCCGTATTGCCAGCAATTGTCATGATGGTAATGATATACTTAATGTGGTTTCAAGGAAAAGCTGGTGGAAGTCAACGGCGCCAGGAAGGAATTTGATATTACTGGACAAGTATCCGACATAGGGCAATTCTATGTAATTTTAAAGACAGATACAAATGAAAAAATTTATGTTCCTAACAATATATTTTACAAAAAGCAACAAAGATAAATATAGAATAGTATGGTTATTTCTTTACTGTTAATTGTAGTTGGATTTTTAGGTTTAATTTTTGGAGCTAATTGGCTTGTTGATGGAGCATCATCCCTGGCTAAAAAGCACAAAATTCCTGATTTGGTAATCGGCCTGACCATTGTCGCTTTTGGAACTTCGGCACCCGAATTAGTTGTTAATTCGGTAGCTTCAGTTGACGGACTTTCAGATATGGTTTTGGCAAATGTAATTGGTAGCAATAATTTCAACTTATTTATAATCCTGGGAATAGCTGGTTTAATTTATCCTATTTCTGTACATTCCTCAATGGTAAGGAGAGAAATCCCTATATCCCTAATAATTACCATAATTTTATTTGGACTTGCAAACGATTTTTATATCAATCAAAACCCGGCAATATCAAGACTTGACGGAATTATTTTACTCGCATCTTTTATATGTTTTCTGTACTATATATTTAAACAAATGAAAACAGACAATATTGAATTGGTTCCTTATATTCAAAAGTCAAACGTTAAGATTTGGGGTTTAATTCTAATAGGTTTAAGCGGGCTAATTATTGGAGGAAAATTAGTTGTCGATAATAGTATAGATATCGCCACTGATGTAGGAATTAGTCAAAAAATAATTGGATTAACCATAATTGCTGCCGGCACTTCACTACCTGAATTGATAACTTCCATAGTAGCTGCCCTTAAAAGGAATAGTGACATAGCAATTGGCAATGTTGTTGGTTCAAACATTTTTAACATCCTTCTTATTCTTTCAATTAGCTCTTTAATAAATCCTATAGAATATAATCAGATTTTCAATCAAGATTTTGCTATATTGATTGGAGGAACAGTTTTACTAATAATCGCAATGTTTACCGGTAAAAGTAAAAAACTCGACAGGTGGGAAGCATTAATATTAGTAAGTTTTTATTTGATTTATACTATTTATTTAGTATCAAAAGAATTATAAAATCAGACCAAAATCCGAAGTTTCGGAAGAAAAATAGTGTCTAAATTTAATCTGATGTGAAAAAATAAAACTTTCCTCAGTAGTTGGTGTTCACCGGTCTTCTTCGAGCCAGCGCCACGCTCTAACGCTGTTGGCGAAAGCCCATCCAAAGGAAGTGACTGCAGGAATAAGAAAGTTCCTTAAAGAAAAATAAAATTAAGTGCTGCCATCATTAGTTAGCATATTAGCCCTACCCGAGAGACTCCTTCGTTATGTTCCTGACAGTGATCGCTAAACCAACGACGCCACTCTTCGAAAAGCTGCCATGATATTTAAATTGGCAACTGCCGGTGCTGATAACTACCCGGCTGGCAGGCAGGCACCAACAGGCGGCGACTTACGAACGGAAAACCAGCACCGAATTAAAAAGAATACCCTCTCTCTACGACTAATCTATTAATCTTATGTTCTCTATTCAGATTTTTTCTTAAAAGAGAAATCGGTACCTATTGTAAGCTGAAAGCCCTTGAATTTGCCAAAATAATATGAATCATATTCTATGTTATGCAATGTTAAGATTTTACTTTCTGACAAGTCACTCGAAAATAATAATTCCGCTGTAAAATCTCTTTTCTTAATTCTAAATGCTGAACCTATCCCACTAATTATAGCTGTTCCGATTGATTTATCGCCTTCTCCGAATCTCACTGCTTGATTACCCGTAAATGTACCTTTAATGTAATTACCTGGTGTTGAAGGAATATAGTATTCAGCATTTCTTCGTGCTTTATTCATCAGGATAAAGTCTGCACCTAAAGTAAAATAACTTTTAAATTTTTCTTTGTTTACAAAATTAAAATAGCCTTGTACCGGTATTAATACACGGGAAAGGCTTATGTTTTCAAAGACAGACGTAAGAGCTCCGGGAAGTGAGTTATCGTAATGCATTCTTGAAAACTTATTTTTAATTTGTTTATAAGTTAGTCCAGTACTTAATGAGAATATGTTATTGATTGGAAAAACTAACTTATACCCAATATTAAACCCGTAATTAGGGCTTTTAAAATTATCATAGTTTAAATTACCAGCATTTTCAATGCTTAATCCTGTGGCAGTTAGATTTGAGCCTATAAAAATATTGTGGTAAAGCTTTTGTGCATAAGCTGTATTTACAATAAAAACAAACAAGCTCCCTGAGATGAATTTTTTCATACTTCAATTTTCTATTTCAGGTTTTTGATAAATTTTTAATTTTTCGCCCCAATTCTCAAAACATATACACCAGATGAAAGTCCAGATACATCAAAAGATATATTGGGTTGGACTAAAGTATTTTAAAACAGCTATGAACGGATGAGAAATAAGAAGAATTGGGTCTGCACGATAGGATCGCTAGGAATCGTGGGCGCTTAAAAAGGCCATAAGGTTTTAACTCTTGTTCCTTTTTCGTTTTCTACAGGCACTCACGGTGTGCCTGCTTTTTTTGCTGTAAATTTCTTTTTTACCAACCTTTTATTATTTTTTGCCTATATTTCTATAATGATTAAGTCTGCTATTTGCAGATAAAGTGCGGAAACGGAAATTAATACAGGAAATTTTTATGTAGCATTTTCATCTTTCATAAACTGCCTATGCCCGAACTTATAAAAGGTAAAGCTAATTTTGGCACTGCGCCAGTTTTTCTCACGGCTATCTCCACCATTCTTGGCGCCGTTATGTTTTTGCGGTTTGGCTTTGCTGTAGGCAGTGTGGGTTTTTGGGGAACAATCACCATTATCATTATCGGGCACATGGTAACCATACCCACTGCTATGGCTCTTGCAGAAATCGCAACCAATCAAAAAGTGGAAGGTGGAGGAGAGTATTTTATTATCTCCCGCTCCTTCGGCCTTAACATTGGTGCAGCCATCGGAATTACCCTGTATTTTTCCCAGGCCATAAGCATCGCTTTTTATATTATTGCTTTTGCTGAAGCTTTTGAAGTGATCAAGCCTTTTTTATCCGATCAGTTTGGAATAATAATAACCGATAACCGGATTTTTAGTTTGCCCGCTATAGCACTGCTTATCGGCCTTATGCTCACAAAAGGTGCAGACATGGGTGTAAAAGCGCTGTATGTTGTGGTGGCCATTCTTTTTGTATCGCTCATCTTTTTCTTCATAGGCAATTCAGGATATCAGCCGCTGGTTACAGAAATTCAGTTAGCAAAAAAGGTAAAGGCATCGCCAGAACTTTTCTATGTTTTTGCCATTATCTTTCCAGCATTTACCGGAATGACGGCAGGCGTGGGCCTTTCCGGAGATCTTAAAGAACCCAGAAAATCTATTCCGCTTGGCACACTTTCAGCTACCATTATTGGTATGGTGATGTATGTTTTTATCGCCTGGAAATTAGCCCATGCGGCCTCCCCGTATGACCTGGTAACAGATCAGTTAATTATGAGTAAAATCGCTTTCTGGGGACCGATCATTCCTATTGGACTTGCCGCAGCTACCATATCATCGGCACTTGGTTCTTTTATGATTGCGCCCAGAACGCTACAGGCTTTAGCCGGAGACAGGGTTTTTCCGGGGAGGTTCAGCAATTACTGGATATCAAGGGGTAAACCTAAAACCAATGAACCACGCAATGCCACTATTATTACCAGTGCGATAGCTGTTGCATTTGTATTGGCGGGCGATGTGAATGCAGTAGCAGAAATTATCTCTATGTTTTTTATGGTAACCTACGGATCACTGTGTCTCATTTCTTTCCTTCAACATTTTTCTGCAGACCCCTCTTACCGTCCATCGTTTAAGTCTAAATGGTACTTGTCGCTACTCGGGGCTGTACTCTGCATATTTTTAATGTTTAAGATGAACCCTGCCTATGCCATTGCCGCCATTGTGGTTATGGTGTTGCTTTACTTATACCTTAGTTATATTAACGGCCAGGAGGGAGGAATAGCGGATATTTTTAAAGGAGTTACTTTTCAGGCTACCCGCCAGTTGCAGGTATTTTTACAGAAATCACAAAAAGATACTGCTAATGAAAGCTGGAGGCCATCTGTAATCTGCCTTTCTCCTGACTCCTTTAAACGTGTGTCTGCTTTTTATATGATGAAGTGGATATCTCACCGGTATGGCTTTGGTACATACATTCATTTTATTAAAGGTTATTATTCTGCTGAATTAAAAAAAGAAGCTGACATCTCGCTCGCCAAACTCATCAGAATGACCGGCGAAACGAATAGCAATATTTTTTTAGACACCCTCATCAGTCCTTCAAACACCAATGCAATTGTACAGGCATTGCAGTCGGTAAGCGTCAGCGGTAAGGACAATAATATGATTATGTTCGAGTTTAAAAAAGGTGAAAGTGCCTGGCTGGAAAATATCATAGACAATCACAAGCTCATCGTTACCGCCGGTTTTGATCTTTGCATACTAGCTACTTCCGACAAAGACTTTGGCATAAAAAAACAAATACATATCTGGCTTTCCAGGAACGATTATGACAATGCCAACCTGATGATCCTTATCTCCTATATTATTCTTGGTCACCCGGATTGGAAAAACGGAGAAATAAAAATCTATGCAGTGTATGCTAGTGAACATGCCAAGGCAGAAAAAGAACACCTGCTACAGTTAACGCAAACTGGCCGGTTACCCATTTCTGCAAATAATATAAACATCGTAATTCCTGAAGAACAACAATCTAAAAGGAATATCATCAATCAATATTCAGTAGATGCAGATCTCACCATTATTGGCTTTAAGGATAATACGCTGGATGTGAAAGGTGCTGAAGTTTTTGAAGGTTATGATGATATTGGCACCATACTTTTCCTGAGTACGATGGAACAAAAAAAGATAACCTGAGGATGAACCGGAGAACGCTTTTATTTTATCCACCTTCAGTATTCCCCGGTCTTCAGAAAGCCAAAGCCATCCCCGTGAGATGCCTTCGCAAACCATTATTTCAATTATGAAAACAACAATATCATTTCTTATGGTGCCAATACATTAAGAACTCCATCAACAAAACGAAATTTATACATCAGCTTTAATTAAACACTTATGAATTTAAAACTAAAAGGAAAAAACGCCATCATTACAGGAGCCAGTAAAGGAATAGGAAAAAGTATTGCCTTAACGCTTGCCGAAGAAGGAGTAAATGTTGCTATTTGTGCCCGTGGGGAGGTAGCACTCCGGGCGGCTGAAAAGGAGCTTGGTAAATTTGGCGTGAAGGTTTATGCCGAGGCTTGTGATATTGGCGATACCGGAAAATTTGAGACCTTTCTTGAAACGGTTAAGAGCAAGTTTGGACAGGTAGATATTTTAGTAAATAATGTCTCCGCATTAAGTCTTGGCGATGAATTTAGTGACTGGGAAGCATCTATAAACATTGACTTACTGGCCAGTGTAAGGGCAACCAGAAAGGTTGTTCCATGGATGATCGAATCTGGCAATGGAAGTATTCTATTTATCTCATCCGTATCCGGACTTGAGTCTGGTTCTCCTGCTGCATACGCAGCATCGAAGGCTGCTCTCATTAGTTATTCTAAAACGTTGGCTGCGCAACTTGCACCCAAACACATCCGGGTAAACACGATTGCACCAGGTTCCATTGAATTTAGCGGTGGACTTTGGGAAATGGCTAAAAACCATGATCGCCCTTTTTATGATAAGACGCTTGGTACAATTCCTTCAGGAAGAATGGGCACACCGGATGAAATAGGTAAGGTAGCTGCATTTTTGGTTTCGCCCTGTGCCAGTTGGGTAACCGGAACCTGCCTTGCAGTTGATGGAGGGCAACATAAATCAAATTTATAATAATCAATTAATCTAATTAGTTTCAACGACGGAGACATTAGGTTAGCGTAGCTAAGAGAAGATGTAGTTTTTTTGATAAATTTAGTACTAGCGGTAACAATGCCTTTAAAAGAAGGAATGGCAGTTCTGTAAACCCATTTAATATTTTACAACAACGGCATAAACTAATAATTTAAATTTTTTAGTATGGAAGGCTTAATGATGCATTATCCACTAACAACCAACACCATTCTTGAATACGGGAACAGCGTTTATCATCATAAAAAAATCATCACCTATTTGCCAGATGGAACAAGACATGAATATCTCTTTGGCGATATGTATAAAAGATGTAAAAAGTTAGCCAATGCGTTGACTAAAAAATTAGGAATTATAAAAGGGGACATGGTGGGTACTTTTGCATGGAATCATGGCCCTCATGTAGAATTATATTACGGCATTTCAGGCATCGGTGCTATTTGTCATACCATCAACATCAGGTTATCAAGCCAGCAAACGGAATATATCATCAACAATTCTGAAGACAAAGTTATTTTTGTAGATGCTACATTAGTTCCTCTTTTAGAAAAAATTGCTCCACTACTCGAAACTGTTGAACATTACGTGCTAATAAATGCACCTAAAGATTTTAAATCAAAGTTGCCCAATACAATTCACTATGAAGATTTACTGGCGGACCAATCCACCGAGTTTGAGTGGCCCACTTTAAACGAAAATGATGCCAGCGCAATGTGTTATACAAGCGGAACAACTGGCTTACCAAAAGGCGTTTTGTATTCTCACAGGTCAACGTTTTTACACGCATCTACGCTTATGTCGCCAAATGCGGCAAATCTTAGTAACAGCGATACTGTTTTATTAATTGTACCACAATTTCATGTGATGGCATGGGGCTTTCCGTATTTATGTCTATTGTCTGGATCAGACATGGTACTCCCCTCTTCTAATTTACAGCCTGACGCTATTATTAAAATGCTTCAACAAGAAAAGGTGACTAAAGCCAACGGTGTTCCAAGCATCTGGTTAGGCGTATATCATGCAATGAAAATGAATCCACCAAAAGAAAAATTAGCGCTCGTAGAATATCTTGTCGGTGGTTCTGCACTTCCCAAGAGTCTTATTGAAGCATTTGAAAAAGATTTCGGAATAAAAGGTATGCAAGCCTGGGGAATGACAGAAACATCCCCTTTGGGTACCGTTTCCAGATTACAATCACAGCATGCCCATTTATCTGACAACGAAAAATTGGATATTCGTGCTAAACAAGGTTTTGCTTTTCCATGTGTAGAATTAAGGATTGTAACAGATGATGGTACTTTGGCACCAACAGATGGAAAAACTATGGGAGAACTACAAATAAAAGGTGCATGGGTTATTAGTTCCTACTTTAAAACAAATAATGCTGAAAGCTTTACAGATGATGGGTGGTTTAAAACAGGTGATGTGAGCACAATTGATGCCGATGGATATATGGAAATTAAAGACCGGACAAAAGACCTGATAAAAAGTGGCGGCGAATGGATCTCTAGTGTGGCCCTGGAATCTGCATTAATGGCTCATCCTAAAATAAAAGAAGCTGCAGTAATTGCCATACCAGACGAAAAATGGGTAGAAAAACCGTTGGCTTCAATTGTATTGGTAGATAATGAAGATAAAGTTTCAGATGAAGAATTAATGGAATTTTTATCGAGAGATTTTGTAAAATACCAGATTCCCAAAGACTATGTTTATATAAATGAAGTGCCAAAAACAAGCGTTGGTAAATTTGATAAAAAAGAGATTAGAAGACTTTTTGCCGAAGGAAAACTTACTTGAATATAATGACCAGCTTTTAGAACAACTTTTCCGCTGCCGTGGGGGCTCCCGAATCTTTAACAAGCCAACGACAAAACCTGTTAGATGCAAGCATCTGGAAAAAGAAAGTATTTTAAAAATTTAAGAAAACCCTTTTTTTGCGCTGTAGGTACCTGACCGGCAAAGTCAGGTTAACGCCCCAGCTTCTGCCTTGCCCTGGCAATTTAAATTGCGGCAGGCCATCCGTATAATCTGCATGCAATCTGAATCGACCCCATAAGTAAAAGGAATGCGTTAAAGTGCGGAAGGCGGCGGCATGTTTGTGAAATTCTCTTAATTCTCCGGCAAACCGATCCTTCCAATTAGCCTATCGTCAGCTAGGCTAAACAAAAATAGCCGGGCATTTGTTTTCATTATCAAACTGGGCGCCCCTTACTCTTCCAAACGCCGACTCTACTTATCTGGATACTCCCGAAAAATCGTTACGGAGGGCGGCGGCGACACCACACGAATACTGGTAGTGGTAAAAAAAGATAGTCAAAGTATAAGGAAAAGAACCCCGCATATATATTTCGGATATAGAATACCTGGTTGTAAAAAATACCTATTGAATTATTCAATGTAATATTACACAACCTAAATTACCTAGTATGCGTAATCTTTTACCAATATCGTTTGCCTGTTTGTTATGCAATACCATGATGGCCCAACCCAAAACAGACAGCCTGCTGATAAATATATTAACTCAAAGTACTAGTCCACTTGTTAAAAAAGTGCTGCAACAGAAAGATAGTTTCCGGCTACAGGTTATTTACACACAAATCAACAGGGATAAGCACAATAAGCCTTCATTCAATAATTATTATTTTAATGTAGATAGCAATCAATACTTTAACCCGGCATCTATGGTGAAGCTGCCACTAGCGTTTCTTACGTTAGAAAAGCTGAATAAAATGCAGGCACCTGGTGTAAATAAATATACCACGATACAGTATGACAGTAGCTACACAAAACAAACTTCATTCTTTGCAGATGAAACCGCTGAAACCGGCCTGCCTTCACTTGCTCATTTTATAAGAAAAGCATTTCTTGTAAGCGATAATGATGCTTATAACAGGATGTATCAATTTATTGGCCAGCAAAATATTAACCGGAGTTTACTTGCTAAAGGTTATAGCAGCACCCGTATTTCAAGACAGTTCCTTGGCTTATCACAAGAAGAAAACAGGCATACGAACCGTGTACGGTTTTTAGATAAGAATGGAACCCTGGTTTACACTCAACCACCGGCATACAATCCCGATCCATTTTATTTTGATAAAATAATAAAAATAGGAAATGGTTATTTCGATAAAAATGACAGTCTTATTAATGAACCGATTGATTTTACAAAAACCAACAACATTCCCCTGGAAGATCTGCAAAGAATGTTACAAGCTGTGTTGTTCCCATCTTCAGTACCAGCCGTTCAACGTTTCAATTTAAAGCAAGCTGATTATCATTTTTTGTATCGATACCTTTCTCAATTTCCTTCTGAAACAAATTATCCCAAATACGACACGGCACAATATTATGACAGCTATGCAAAGTTTTATTTCAGGAACGGGAGCCATCAAATACCATCTGATGTAAGGGTGTTTAATAAAGTGGGATGGGCCTATGGATTCCTGATTGATGTTTCTTATGTTGTAGATTTTAAAAATAAGGTGGAATTTATGCTCACCTCTACCGTGTATGTAAACAGCGATGGTATTTTGAATGACAACAAATATGATTATGATAGCATAGGCTGGCCTTTCCTGTATGACCTTGGGCAAACCATTTACCAATATGAATTACAGCGAACCAGGAAATACGCACCCGATCTTAAAAAGTTCAGCATCAAATATGAAAAACGGGATGAGTACGATACAAGACCAGTGATTAGTGATGTTGATAATT
>JBBQYS010000075.1:0-15659 GCA_038208485.1 Chitinophagales bacterium | reverse complement strand
CTTCTTGCCTTAACTGATCATCATTCATACATTTTTGAATAATAATCAGTCTTTTATGTCAAAGATCTCAAAAACTGTTACCTATGTTGTGCTACACTAAAAAGTGTTACCGATGTAGTGCTATTTATCAACTAAGTACTAAGTACTCAATAGTTGCCTTCATCTTGTCTTCCGGTCTCAAGTCTCCAGGTCTCAAGTCTAAGTACTAAGTATTCAATACTTGCCTTCATCTTATCTTCCGGTCTCAAGTCTAAGTACTAAGTACTCAATACTTACCTTCATCTTGTCTTCCGGTCTCAAGTCTCCAGGTCTCAAGTCTAAGTACTAAGTACTCAATACTTGCCTTCATCTTGTCTTCCGGTCTTAAGTCTAAGTACTAAGTACTCAGTACTTCCCTTCATCTTGTCTTCCGGTCTATCGTCTTCAGGTCTCAAGTCTATGTATTATCTTGCGCCCATGCAACAATACCTGCAACTTTTACATCATATTATAGATACTGGAACGGATAAAGATGACCGGACCGGCACGGGAACCCGAAGTGTTTTTGGCTACCAGATGCGGTTTGACTTGCAGAAAGGTTTTCCGCTGGTGACGACAAAAAAAACGCACCTGAAAAGTATTATTTACGAACTGCTTTGGTTCCTGCAGGGAGATACAAATATTGCCTACCTGAATGAACACAATGTAAAAATATGGGATGAGTGGGCCGATGAAAATGGTGATCTCGGACCGGTGTATGGCAAGCAATGGCGTAGCTGGGAAGGTGCGGGAAATGTGGAAGTAGACCAGGTGAAAGAACTGCTGCATCAACTGAAAAATAATCCTGACAGCCGGAGAATGATCATCAGTGCATGGAATGTGGCCGACCTGCCAAAAATGAAACTGATGCCTTGTCATTGCTTGTTTCAATTCTATACATCAGTGCAGCCAAATGGAAGAAGAAAGTTAAGTTGCCAATTGTACCAGCGGTCTGCAGATGTATTCCTGGGTGTTCCTTTTAATATTGCTTCGTATGCATTGCTCACAATGATGATGGCCCAGGTTTGCGATATGGATTATGGAGATTTTGTCCACAGTTTTGGTGATGTGCATTTATACAAAAATCATTTTGAGCAAGCAGAGCTTCAACTAAGCCGTACACCGTTTGCATTGCCCGAAATGAAACTGAACCCAAATGTAAAAGACTTGTTTGATTTTAAGTTTGAGGATTTTGAATTGGTGAATTATGAAAGTCATCCGGGGATAAAAGCGGCGGTAGCGGTGTAGGAAGTGAAAAGTGAAAAGGTTATAGTGAAAAGCTGAAGGAAGTTAAAAGTGAAAAGTTTATAGTGAAAAGTTTTTTTGAAGGGGTGTGCTTTTAAATTTTTTCAAATTGCTCATTATGTTGAAGATTTTGCATTAATCAGCTAATCAGCTAATCAACAAATCTTCAAATCAACTAATTATCAAATCATGATAGTATCAATGATCGTTGCGGCTGCGGAGAATAATGCCATCGGCAAGAACAATGAGATGTTGTGGAAGTTGCCGAATGATTTCAGGTATTTTAAAAATATGACCTGGGGACTACCGGTGATTATGGGCAGAAAAACCCTGGAAAGCCTGGGTAAACCTTTGAATGGAAGGCTAAATATTGTACTGACAAGAAAAGGAGATTGGCGTGCAGATGGAGTTGTGGTGGCCAATACATTGGAGGAAGCTTTTGCAAAAGCAGCAGAAGCAAATTGCAAAGAAATTTTCGTGATTGGTGGTGCAGAAATATATAATCAGGCAATAAGCAAAGCAGACAAAATTTTACTCACGAGGGTAAAAGCCAACTTTGACGATGCTGATGCTTACTTTCCTGAAATGGATCCGGAGGAATGGAAGCTGGTTTCTTCTCTGCCTTTTAAAGCAGATGAAAAACATAAGTATGATTATGAGTTTGAGGTTTTTGAGAAAGTGAAAAGTGAAAAGTTTAGAGTTGAAAGTGAAAATTAAAAAATTGCAGATGCCACTTCGTTCTAAGGATCGTCAGCCTGAGCTTGTCGAAGGCGGGTAAATCACAATAATATACGCCTTCGGAAACTTGTTTTGCTTTAGCGGAAGCTCATCCCGACGAGTTTAAATCAGGGTGAACAGCTAAGAAAATAAAAAGGCTTTTAAACCTTTACCAATAAACAATTAATGTACACAGCCTTCCAACTTGCTAAAAAATACATACGCTACTATTTTACTGCTTCCAACGGAAAAGGCCATGGCATTCATTCCCCTTTTGTTTTTCAGTTTGTACAAGAAGTGCTGCATGGAGATTTTTCTCCGCCGGTTTATGACCAGATAGAGCAGCAAAGAAAAAAGCTCTTGCAAAATGACCAGACCATAGAAGTAGAAGATTTTGGTGCAGGTTCAGGTCATCTTAAATACAAAATAAGAAAGATAAAAGACATTGCATCCACTTCACTCAAACCAAAAAAATACGCAAGCCTGCTGGGGCGACTGGTGAAACATTTTTCTCCGGAAACGGTTACAGAACTCGGAACTTCACTGGGCATAACAACTATGTACCTCGCTGCAACGGGATGCAAGGTTGCAACCTTTGAGGGATCAGAAAATATTGCGGAAGTTGCCCGAGAAAATTTTGCTGAAAATGATTTCAGTGATATAAAAATAATCACCGGGCCGTTTGAAAAAACACTGCCATCATTTATAGCCAAAAATCAAAAAGCTGATTTTGTCTTCCTGGATGGAAACCACAAGAAAAAACCGACGCTGGAGTATTTTGAATTGTTTTTAAAAAATGCAGATGAACACAGCATTTTTGTTTTTGATGACATACACTGGAGCGAAGAAATGGAAGCTGCATGGGAGTTAGTAAAACAACATGAAGCTGTCACGCTGAGTATCGATCTTTTTTTTATTGGTGTAGTTTTCTTGCGAAAGGATTTCAAAATAAAGCAACATTTCATCATACGTTATTAATTTACGAAATTTATTTCCCTATCTTAGTTTTATAACTTCAATTATGGTCATTGGTGTACTTAAAGAACCTCAAAACGAATCCCGTGTCTCTCTTCTGCCCGAGCATATTTCTTTATTAAAAAAACTGAACGCAACTGTGCTGGTGGAAAGCGGGGCAGGAATAAATTCTTATGCAAACGATGACAGTTATAAAGCTGCAGGTGCAGAAGTGAAAAGCCGGGAGGAAGTCTTGAAAGAAGCAGGTATTATTTTATCTATGTCTGAGCCCGGGGAAAAAGAGTTGGAAACCTGTCATGGAAAAACACTGGTAGGATTATATTTTCCTTTGCAAAAAAAAGACCTGATGCCGGCATGGGCCGCAACTAACTCCAGCATTTTTAGCATGGATATGCTGCCCCGTACAACCCGTGCCCAAAGCATGGATGTACTTAGCAGCCAGGCAAATATTTCCGGCTATAAAGCAGTACTTCTGGCGGCAAATACTTATCCTAAATATTTCCCGATGTTCATGACAGCCGCAGGAAGTATTCCGCCAGCAAAAATGCTGATCCTCGGTGCTGGTGTTGCCGGATTGCAAGCCATTGCTACAGGAAAAAGACTGGGCGCTGTGGTAGAAGTTTTTGATACCCGTCCTGCTGTAAAAGAAGAAGTGAACAGCCTTGGCGCAAAGTTCGTGGAAGTGGAAGGTGCAGCAGATCCCAGCCAGGCTGGAGGTTATGCAGTAGAGCAAACAGAAGAATTTAAAGAAAGACAGAAACAGAAAATAGCAGAGAGTGTAGCCAAGGCTGATATTATTATTACTACGGCACAGATACCGGGCAGAAAAGCACCAATTCTGATTACTGATGAGATGCTGGCAAAAATGAAAAACGGTTCTGTCATTATTGACCTCGCTGCTTCTACCGGTGGCAATACTTCACAAACTAAAAATGCTGAAACAATAAATTACAACGGCGTATCCATTATAGGAAATAGTATGCTAGCCGCAGAAATGCCAAGTGATGCCAGTAAATTATATGGAAAAAATATTTGCAATTTCCTTCAACTGATCATTACAAAAGAAGGAGAGCTAAACCTTAATTTTGAGGATGACCTGGTGAAAGGTGCCTGTGTAGTTAGTGGCGGAAAAATAGTGAATGAGCGGGTGCTGTAATTAGTAAGGCAAAAGGTATTAAACAAGAATTAATTTATCCAAACATATTATGACAAGTTTTTTAAACTGGATCACCGCAAACCAACAGATCATTTACATAGTGGTATTGATGATCTTTGTGGGTATTGAAATAATCGGCCGTGTACCGAGTGTGTTGCATACACCGCTGATGAGTGGTGCGAATGCCATCCACGGAGTTGTAATCATTGGAGCCATCATTGTGATGGGCAGGGCCGAAACTGATAATTACCTGGCGCTGGCGCTTGGCTTTCTTGCAGTGATACTTGGAACGCTAAATGTGGTAGGTGGTTTTGTGGTGACGGATAGGATGCTGGAGATGTTTAAGGCGAAGAAAAGAAGATGATGGTTCATGGTTCATTGGTCATAGGGTGAACAGAATATTAAAAGTAAAAAGTAAAAAGTAAAATCGAAGATCCCCTAAATCGGGAGTAAAAATCGAAGATGTCCCAAGCTGGGAGTAAAAAATCAAATAACAGAATTTTATAAAAGTTTCCGGGTTAAAAAAACTCATAACTATCAACTCATAACTATCAACTAACTAACAACTCATTTTGGAATTAAATATTCTTACCCTCTCATATCTCATTGCTTCAATCACCTTTATTTTGGGATTGAAAATGCTGAGTAATCCTACCACGGCCAGGAAAGGAAATCTGGTTGCAGCTGCAGGCATGACGCTGGCGATTTTTGCTACGATCTTTTTATACAAAGATGAAGAAGGGGTTGGCCTGCACAATTATGGCTGGATATTCGGCGGGTTGCTCATTGGAGCTATTGCCGGAACGCTGGCTGCAAAAAAAGTAAAGATGACTGCCATGCCCGAGATGGTAAGTTTGTTTAATGGAATGGGTGGGGCCTGTGCCGCATTGATTTCTTTAATGGAGTTTCGGCACATGGGTAGTGAAATGGCAGCAGATCCCACAGGGAATTTTATGGCAGATCACAGGTATACTATTCTTATTATAGGATTGGGTTTAATCATAGGTGCTGTTTCCTTTGCCGGAAGTATGGTGGCCTGGGGAAAGCTGAATGGTAAAGTAAAGGACATGAATTTTACCGGGCAGAATATCCTCAACCTGGTCTTTCTTGCCTGTGCGCTTGGCGCTGCTGTTTGGCTGGTTAGTGATCCTTCACAGTCTTATTTGATCTACGTTATTCTTATTCTCTCCTTATTATACGGTATTCTTTTTGTACTTCCGATTGGTGGAGCAGATATGCCGGTAGTGATCTCTTTACTCAATTCGTTTACCGGTGTGGCCGCGGCTTTCGGCGGTTTTCTATATGACAATAAAGTAATGCTTACCGGTGGTATATTGGTAGGTGCAGCAGGTACCTTACTTACGATTCTTATGTGTAAAGCAATGAACCGTTCTCTAAAGAATGTATTGATCGGATCTTTTGGTGGGGCTAAAAAAACTACCGGGGAAGCTTCAGGAAATTCCGATGCTGTACACAAGGAAATTAGTTTGAGTGATGCAGCTATGATGATGGGCTATGCCAATAAAGTGATCATCGTTCCGGGTTATGGCCTGGCTGTAGCACAGGCACAGCATGCCTGTCATGAACTGGAAAAACTATTGGAAGAGAAAGGGGTAGAAGTTACTTATGCCATTCATCCTGTTGCCGGCCGTATGCCTGGTCACATGAATGTACTCCTGGCAGAAGCTGACGTTCCTTATGAGAAATTGAAAGAAATGGAAGATGCCAATGATGAATTTAAAACTACTGATGTGGTGCTGATTCTTGGTGCCAATGACGTGGTAAATCCTGCGGCAAAATCAGATCCTGCTTCACCAATTTATGGAATGCCGATATTAGAAGTAGAACTTGCCAAGAACGTGATTGTAAACAAACGCAGCATGAAACCTGGCTATGCGGGTATAGAAAATGAATTGTTCTACCAGCCAAAAACTTCTATGTTGTTTGGCGATGCGAAGAAAGTTTTGCAAGAACTTGGGGCGGAATTGAAGGCGATATAAAGAAATTGAAAGTCTTCAAAATTAATGCTCCAAATGTAATTTATAACATAACTGGCATTAGCTCTCCGAGCCTTATAAAAATTTTAAAAATGAGGTTTAAAATTTTGGAAGTAACCTGGTAAGGAGGCATTATGTTAGTATCATTTGTTACTATCAAAGGAAGGAAGTGTCGTCAAGAAAATATTTTAACAAGCCTTGACTTTGCCTTTTCTGGTTTTCGGAAATAATCAATAAGAATGCTGGTGTCAATCATTAGTTTTTCTATTTTCTTCGATTACAGAAATATCCTCATCTGTTAGTGAATTTTAATAGTCAAATTCAAGACCCTAAAAATTTGTGAAGAAAATGTTGCTGCCTTTTTGTGTGGGATAGAAAAATTTAAAAATACGTAGATTTGTGACCAACCTGAAACAGCGTATTTTAAGATGATGGATTTTTTGCAAACGTTTACGAAATTACAGACAATATCTTTTACAGCTGGGAGGTTTTTTAAAACGACATTTTACTTATGAAAATATTTATTGTTTTACTTTTTATGTGTCCAATGCTGGCATTTGCCCAGGTGAAAACACATACTGTCCAGGCAAAAGAAAGTTTTTCCAGCATTGGTAGATTGTATGATGTAAATGGAAGGGTTCTGGCAGAATATAACAACCTTAATTATGAAGGTGGATTGAGTATCGGGCAGGTGATCAAAATTCCTTCCAGTCCATCTAAACCAGCTACAACTACCACAACTCCCTCAACTACTCCTGCAGCACCAGTTCTGCAATCCCCCGCTCCTAATACCGACGGTGCACCTTACCTGCATACAGTAGGAAAAAAGGAAACGCTCTATCATGTAAGTACCTTGTATCCGCCGGCTACGGTTGCGCAGATTAAAAAATGGAACAATCTTTCAGGTGATGGCCTCAGCGAGGGACAGGTGCTTATTGTTGGCTATGGTGATGAACAGCAGGCTGTAGTGACTACTAAAACGATAACTACAATAGATGACGGAACCACAAAAACCGTACAGGTGAGTGAACCTCAAAAAACAGTAACACCAAACCCGCCTGTTATGGAGACTGCTACCAAACCCATAAAGGCAGCAGTAACCGGTGGTGGTTATTTTGCATCGGAGTATACCGGTAACGAAAATAAAGATGTGCAGGGAACTGCCGGTATCTTTAAAAGTACCAGCGGATGGGATGACGGCAAATATTACTGCCTGTACAATGATGCCCGGCCCGGCACTATTATAAAATTGACCAACCCTGCTACAGATAAATTTATTTATGCAAAAGTACTGGATGTTATACCCGACCTGAAGCAAAATAAAGATGTAGTGATCAGGCTTAGCAATGCTGCTGCAGATGTGCTTGGCGTAAGCGGAAGTGATTTTCTTTGCTACATTAATTATTAAAACTAAGCTATGCGTACACCTCTTGGTGTCATTATTTTCATCAGCGTTTTGCTGCTGTTAGATACTTATTTTTACCAGGCTTTAAAAACCGCTCTTCATCAAGCTTCTCCACGTACAAGAGCAATTGTTTTCAGCCTGCACTGGTCAATTACAGTTTTAGCTATTATTGGATTTGTACTTTTTGTATATACCAACCAGCAATTTTTTGGCAAGCCGGTACGTACATATCTTTTTGCTACCATTATGGGTTTGTTTCTCGCCAAGCTCACAGCTAGTATTTTCTTTGTGGTAGATGACCTGCGTAGGTTTATACAATGGCTGAGCGGGAAATTATTTTTTAGTAACACAGAAGGTGCTGCTCTTGCCGGAGACGGTATAAGCCGTTCTGTTTTTTTGAGCTGGCTTGGCATAGCTGCAGGAGGCTCCTTATTTAGCAGTATGGTTTATGGATATAGTAATAAGTACAATTACACTATAAAAAATATTAAACTCAGTTTTCCTAACCTGCCTGTAGCTTTCAAAGGTTTCCGCATTGTGCATATCAGCGATATACATAGCGGTAGTTTTTTAAACCATAAGGCTGTAGAACATGGGATTGAAATGATACAAAAACAGCATGCTGATCTTATTCTTTTCACCGGCGACCTGGTAAATGACCAGGCCACAGAAATGGACGATTGGAAGGAATCATTTAGTTTGCTGAAAGCCCCACATGGTATTTATTCTACCCTTGGAAACCATGATTATGGAGACTATGTGCAGTGGCCGATCAATGGTATCAGCAAAGAGCAGAACCTCGAAAATGTAAAACAAGTTCATGCAGATATGGGCTGGAGGTTGCTGATGAATGAACATGTAGCGATTGAAAAAGACGGAGAAAGTTTTGGGCTGATCGGAATAGAAAACTGGAGCAACAAAGCCCGTTTTCCAAAACATGGCAGAATGGACCTGGCTTATCCGGGCGCTGAAAAATATCCTTTCAAAATACTCATGAGTCACGATCCCAGCCATTGGGAAGCACAGGTGCAGCCTGTGTATGAAGACATAGATCTCACACTAAGCGGACATACCCATGGCATGCAATTCGGGATCGATATTCCCGGTTTTAGATGGAGCCCGGTACAGTATGTATACAAACAATGGGCTGGCCTTTATGAAAAAGGGAAACAGAAATTATATGTGAATCGTGGGTTTGGTTTTATAGGTTATCCGGGAAGGGTTGGAGTGTTGCCGGAGATCACGGTAATAGAGCTGGCGTAGCAATTAATTGTTTCATCTTCAGATAAAAAAAACGTACCAGATTTTGTTTTAGCCACAACGACTCTTAAAGCTGTATTTCGTTACATAAATCTATTAGATAATAATTCTGTAGGATTACCGTTCTTTATTTATATTTTGTGCAAATACCACCACACTAAATGGTTTTATCCAGAAAAATATTTTCTTCTATATTAATTATAATAGTAGCGCTTCCTATGAGCTGTAGTATTATGTTTTTTATGGGAAAATATTTATCCAGGCCGGCAGAAAATTTTTCCAAAGAGATTAAAATGGTAATACTGGAAAAAAAAGGTTTCACCTGGATCAAAAAGGATAAAGAAATTTCCATCCAGGGAAAATTATTTGATGTGACCTCTTTTAAAGAGCAAGAAGGAAAAATTGTTTTTACTGGTTTTTTTGATGAACAGGAGGATGAACTTTTTGCTTTTTTACATTCTATTTCTTCTGAAGATAAATCCGACTTTGCTATCAAGCATCAGCTATTGGCATTTGTATTTTTCCCTGCAACTCAATTACAGAATAGCGCTATTCTAAATAACCCCGAAAATATAGAAAAGCAAAAGATTTGCCAGGCTCCTGATACATTGCTCCTTCATCGGGCCTCAGAAATAGATGATCCTCCTCCCAATAAATTTTGTCTGTTCATTTAATAACTGCCTTTAACTACTAAGGCAGAATTAGTTATTTACAAACAAAATTTATTATGAATAAATTGTTGGCAAGTCTGCTTGCCCTTATCCTTAGTTTTTGTGCACATGCACAAAAACAGAAACCATTACCCGACACTTCCGCAAAATATAATAACATGGAAGAGATCGTTATTTCTTCCGGAAATTTTGCAGAGAACAAAAGAAAT
This sequence comes from Chitinophagales bacterium, assembly GCA_038208485.1. Lineage (GTDB taxonomy): Bacteria > Bacteroidota > Bacteroidia > Chitinophagales > Chitinophagaceae > Ferruginibacter. The sequence continues at coordinate 6,006 of JBBQYS010000075.1, read as the reverse complement.
ATTGCCCAGAAAATTGAAGTCATTTCTGCAAAAACAATCACAGAAACGAATGCACAAAATACCGGTGACCTGTTAATGAGTACCGGAAAAGTCTTCGTGCAGAAAAGCCAGCAAGGTGGCAGCAGTCCATTGTTAAGGGGTTTTGAGGCCAGCAGGATATTGCTGGTGGTAGATGGTGTTCGGATGAACAATGCCATTTATCGTTCGGGCCATTTGCAAAATATAATTACCACAGATCAAAATTCCCTGAGCAGGGTAGAGGTTATGTATGGTCCATCTTCCAACACTTACGGTAGCGATGCTTTAGGAGGTACCATACAATTGATTACTAAGTCGCCGGTACTTTCTGTAAATGATAAAACACATGTAACGGGAACTGCTTTTACCAGGTATAGTAGTGTAAATACAGAAAAAACATTTCATGCCGATGTCAGTATCGGTGGTAAAAAACTTGCCTGGTTCCAGGCTTATAATTTCAGTGATTTCGGCGATTTGAAAATGGGCGACAATTATCCTGACGACTATCCAAACTTTGGCAGAAGGTCTTTTTATGTAGACAGGATCGGGGGAATAGATTCTGTGGTAAAGAACAATGATGATAGGGTGCAAAAATTTTCGGGCTATCATCAATATGATTTTATGCAAAAACTCCTGTATAAGTCATCTGCAAAAACAAGCCATTTGCTCAACCTTCAATATTCCAATTCCTCAGATATACCACGCTATGACCGGTTACAGGATATGAAAAATTTTGGTGGAGCTATTGGCACCACCCTTCGCTTTGCAGAATGGTTTTACGGACCACAACAAAGATTTCTTGCGGCCTATGAATTTAATGCGAAAAGAACTGGATTTTTTGATGAAATAAAATTGAATGCAAATTTCCAGGATATAAAAGAAAGCCGTAACACCAGGGAATACAGGCGTTATGATCGCTTCGATAGCAGAAGAGAAAACATCCGTGTATATGGTGCAACACTAAACGGGAAGAGAATTTTTGGTCAAAATGAAGTCATTCTTGGTGTTGATATGCAGCTGAACGATCTACATTCTGAAGCCGACAGAACAAACCTGCTTACAGGTGCAGTATCTAAACTGGACTCACGTTATCCTGATGGAAAGAACCGCATGAATAATTTCGGATTGTTTTTTCAACATTTGTATAAATTTTCTAACCAAAAATTAATTTTGAATGACGGAATCAGGTTACAGGCTGTGAAGCTTCGTAGTTCTGTTATTGATAACTCATTCCTTCAGTTGCAGGATACCTTATTTACTCAAAATAATTTTGTGGTTACAGGTAGTCTTGGCCTGGTGTATAAAGCGAGTAATTTTACCACAATTAAAACTTCTCTATCCTCTGCATTCAGGGCACCGAATATAGATGACCTTTCGAAAATATTTGAGTCTAGCACTACTGCAAGGCAGCTTGTGGTGCCAAATGCAAACCTTAAACCCGAGTTTACTTACAATATGGATCTTACGCTCGTGCATAGTTTCAATAACAAACTTACAGCTGAGGTCACCGGGTTTTATACCCGTTTTACCAATGCCATTGTATTGGCAGGTTTCCAACTGAATGGACAGGATTCAGTATTGTATGATGGGGTAAACAGTAGGGTAGTTGCTAACCAGAATGTAAACAAAGCAAATATTCATGGGTTTACTGTAAATCTTCAAACGGCTTCATTTAATGGCTTTGTTGCGAGTAGTACCATAAGTTATACACGTGGCCGGTACCTGGTAAATAGTAATAAAGCTTCTTCAGTTTACGAAAAGCAATCTGATGGGAGTTATAAACTGGTAAAAAAAATCGTAAATACCCGTCCTTTAGATCATGTGCCGCCGATTATGGGTAAAACAACATTGCTGTATAGAAAGAAAAAATTTGGAGGTCAGTTTTATGCCTTATATAATGGTTGGAAATATTTGGATGATTACAACCCTGACGGAGAAGACAATGCCCAGTATGCTACTGCAGATGGAATGCCAGCCTGGTTTACTTTAAATTTGAAAGCGGATTACGCTCTTACAAAAACATTGCAACTCCAACTAGGAGTTGAAAATATTCTCGACAGAAATTACCGTGCTTTCGCTTCTGGTTTTTCTGCACCGGGACGAAATTTTATTGTTGCACTAAGGGCAAACTGGTAAATTTTAAACCAAATAAAAAAGGTGCGCTATACTTTGATAGCGCACCTTTTAATTAATATCCAGTTGGGTTATTTACTGTAAATCCTTTTTCTTTCTCTTGTACCTGATCCAGATGATCCCCTGTTGCTTCTATCTCCACTGCTTCTTTCACTTCTTTCACCACCACCTGCTCTTTCATCGCCGGGTTTTTTAAATCCACCATCTGCTTCATTCATTCTCACCGTACGGTTGTTGTATCTTTTTCCATCAATAGATCCAATCATTTTAGCTGCAGATGCATGGTCAACTTCTACCCAGGTATTCATATCACGGATGTCAATTTTTCCCAGTACTTCTTTTTTCAGGTTGCTTTCATCAAGGATAAACTGTAGGAAACTTGCTTTGTAAAAACCATCTTTTGTTCCAAGGTTTACAAACAAACGTGTGTATCCATTGTCCCTGCGGTTAAAGCTTGTTCTTTCTTTCCTGCTTCCGGGGTTAGCACCTGCAGGACTGTCAAATCTTTCTCTTCTTCCTGCATCTTTTGCATTCAGGTCTTCAGCATTTTCATAATATTTCAGGAAATGATCAAACTCAAGAGCTGCTACTCTTTGCAACACTTCTTCTTTGCTTACGTCCTTAAATTTTTCCATCAGGTCTGGCAAATAAGTTTCATAATCGCCGTGAGAAATATCTGTAGTAATTAATTTATCCATAAAATGGAAGAACTGCCTGCGGCAAACTTCTTTTCCACTAGGAATATCCATTTTATGAAATTGTGCATTCACCATTTTCTCCAGGCTCCGGATCTTAAAAGTTTCCCTGCTGTGGCAGATGGACAAACAGATACCGGTTTTTCCTGCACGGCCTGTACGTCCGCTTCTGTGGGTGTACACTTCCATATCATCAGGAAGTTCGTAGTTGATCACATGTGTGATACCATCCACATCTATTCCTCTTGCAGCAACGTCAGTTGCTATAAGGAGTTGTAAAGCTTTGGAACGGAAACGTCCCATTACACGATCTCTCTGTTGTTGGGTAAGGTCACCATGAAGCGCTTCAATTTCATACCCGGCTTTGCTCAGTCTTTCGCTGATATCCTGTGCGTCGGCCTTGGTACGAGTGAAGATAATCGCATACATGCCTGGGTTAAAATCTATCAGTCGCTTTAAAGTTTCATAGCGTGAATGTGCCGGGGATACTAAGAACTGGTGATCGATATTTACATTACCACTGTTCTTTTTACCAACCGTAACTTCTTTAGGATTAGTCATGAAGTTTTTGCTGATTGCTTTTACTTCCGGTGGCATGGTCGCACTGAATAACCAGATGCTTTCACGGTTTATTGTATTCTTCAATACAAAATCAATATCATCCCTGAAACCCATGTTCAGCATTTCATCTGCCTCATCAAGGATCACATATTTTACTTTTTGCAGGTCGATGGCTTTTCTTTCGATAAGGTCAATAAGTCTTCCAGGAGTAGCTACAACGATCTGTACACCTCTGCGGAGATTTCTGATTTGCATAGTGATGCTTGCACCACCATAAACAGCTTCTACATTTATACCACGACTGTGTTTGCTGAAAGAAACAAGGTCATTGGTTATCTGCAAACAAAGTTCCCTGGTAGGACATACAATAAGTGCCTGCGGAAATTTATCAGCAGCATTCATTAGTTGTAATACCGGAAGTCCAAAACCGGCAGTTTTTCCTGTACCAGTTTGGGCAAGACCAACAAAATCGGTAGTGCCGGAAAGTAAAATTGGAATTGCCTGTTCCTGGATTGGCGTTGCCTCAGTAAAACCGAGGTCAGTGGTGGCTTTAACGATGTCTTCGTTCAGGCCTAATGCTTCAAATGCATTCATTATGTAATAATTTAAAAAATAAAGACCGGCGCCATTTTTAGCAAAGGCATACATGGTCAAAAAAAAATCTTTTTTGATGTTCACATGTTATGCGGCGGCCGTTGTTCTCTAAAAGGGAAAGAGGGAATTAACTCATTAATACCAGCTATCATTTAAAACAGCATCTTGCATGTCATGTAAGAATCAGAAATGCTAAAATCGCCGCAAAGGTAGGGGTTTTAAGGTAGAAGTCTAGATTAGTTTATGATGTTTAGAAAGTTTAGGGTTGTATTAAGGGTTTTAAAGGTTTGAAGGGAATGAAGGGTTTAGTGTTGTTTAGCGTTGTTGAGAATTATTTAAGAAGTTTAGAAGTTTAGATGTTTAGGGTTTAAAGGAGTAGGGTTTGGGATTAGATGTTGAGATGGTTTATGGTTTTAAAAGGGATAGAAGACTTTAGATTACACTCCTACGGGATCTTCGATTTTTACTCCCGCTTTATGGGATCATCGTTTTACTTTTTATTTTTTACTTTTTATTAATCTAACTTATTTGAACCTCCTAAACTTTATTATGATAGTTTTATGAATAATGGAAATTTAGTTAACAGAACATTTTGAGTTATACATTAAACAGGTACATAATTTTATCATCTCAGTTACTGTTATTCATTTTATGGATTTGCCAGGTAAATTTTGAGTATTATTTCCGGCAGCAAACCATTAACCATTAAAACAAAATTATATGAAAGGGAAAATTTTATTAGCTATTGCATTTGTTTTTACTGCCTCGTTTTCTCTCAAAGCACAAGGATTGAAATTCGGGATAAAAGCGGGCGCAGATATCAACAAGATCACTGGCAAAAGTTTCAGCCAGGAATTTTCTTATGGCTACCAGGCAGGTGTATTTTCTGAGATCGGTTTAACTCAAAAGTTTGGCCTTCAGCCTGAGGTTATTTTTAGTCAGACAAATATAGATACTGCTACAGGTTTTAAAGAAATTGTAGGTTTCAACAATATTGATAAAGTAAAACTCAGTTATGTAAAAATCCCCATCTTACTTACCTATAAACCAAATCCATTTATGGTTTTGCAGTTAGGTCCTGAGTTTGGCAGGTTAATAGATAAAGGTCAATCAATTGGCCAGAATGGCAAATCCATATTCTCTGACGGAGACCTGAGTATGGTTGGTGGACTACAGGTTAATATTACTAAAGTAAGGGTGTATGGTCGCTATGCAGTAGGGTTAAATAATATCAATGAAACAACTTCTCCGGAAAAATGGAAATCAAGAAGTGTGCAAATTGGTTTGGGATTAACGCTCTAAGATTTATTTCCTCAGTACTTCAAATGTTCCATCGCCGGTTACTTTTATCACAGCACTTGCAGCATGCTCTTCCAGCTCTTGCTGGCGATATTGCACCACATAGTCTACTGTTTTTTTTACTTCGTCGGAAATTTCAGCAAAAGTTTTTGGTGAATCATTGCCACTGATATTGGCAGATGTAGAAACTATGGCATGACCCAGTTGTTTAATGAGGGCATTGCAAAATTCATCTTTCACAATTCTTATACCTATACTTCCATCTTCTGCCATTAAAGAAGATGGAAGGTTTTTTGCTTTTGGGTAAATGATCGTCAATGGCTTTTTCCATTCCCTAATCTGTTCATCAAGGTTTGCAGGAACTTCTTCCACATAGTTTTCCAGGTCCGCTTCATCGGATATTAAAATGATCATCGCTTTTCCTGAAGCCCTGTGTTTTATATCAAAAATCTTTTTTACTGCAGACTCATTAGTGGCAATACATCCTAATCCCCAAATGGTATCGGTAGGGTAGAGTATAGTGCCCCCGTTTTCCAGGACGGAAATACAAGCTGAAATATCAGTATCAAATTGTTTCATGAATATATTGTAAGGAACGCACCACCTGTAGACATATCATATCTTCATTTAACTGAAGCAGGCATTCGGGTTGTTCGTAAAGTTTGCATTCGTTTTTTAAACAGGGTTCGCAGGGAAGTTGCCCGAG
>JBBQYS010000074.1:0-16177 GCA_038208485.1 Chitinophagales bacterium | reverse complement strand
TTAAGGTAAAGACACAATAAGCATCTGCATCAAAACTTCGGTCATACCACCTTACGATATAAGTTGTGGTGCTATACCTCAGCAATTCACCTTTCAGCCTAGGAGATTTCACAGAAGAAAATTCTAATTTGCCATTTGTGTTGGTAATATTTACTTGCCCAAACCAGGCATCTTTATAACTCCCGGTAATATTTAACGGACTAAAACCAGCGCCTTTTTCTTTTTGTAGTTTGCTGATGGTTGCGCTTATCACTGCTTTAATACTATCCGCTTCCCGGTTTCCATTATTGTATCGTGTTTTATATAGGCTCAGCCAATTGTGGTCGGGCAGGCCGAGATAACTATCCAGGATAGTATTGGTAATCGTACTAAAAGCAACGCCCTGTTGCTGATTGGTCAGCACAATAATACCCAAGTTAATTTCAGGCATTAAAGTAATTTGTGTAACCGTGCCTGCGAGTCCGCCGGTATGGCTTACTTGTTTGTATCCCTTCACGTCTTTCAGGAACCAACCAAGACCGTAACCAGAAAAATGTGTGTTGTAGTATCCCGGATTTCCAACAGGTAAGATCGTTTGCAATTGCCAGGTCTCGGCATGATTTTTTTTAGAGATCAGGTGTTGCCCGTTTGGATATGCGCCATCATTCATTTGCAGAATCAGCCATTTGCCCAGGTCCTCGATATTGCTCATGATACCACCAGCAGCATTCACTATCGGGTTCCAGTCGTGCGGTATTTGAACCAGCTTGCCATCAGCCGGCGCATGGGCATCTATCACATTGTTATTATTTTTTATCCTGTTCCAGGAAGCCGTAGACGTTTGCATTCCCACCGGTTTCATCATTCGTGTCTCCACAAATTCTTCCCATTCCAGACCCGAAACTTTTTTAATCACCTCACCAGCTACCATGTAGAGATTATTATCATAATCAAATTTGCTGCGGTAAGAACTTACAGGTTGTAAAAAACGAATATTGTAAATGGCTTCATCCCTGCTGAAATTACCTCCATCCGGAAAGAACATAAGATCTCCGGCGCCTAAACCAAGTCCACTACGGTGTGTGAGTAAATCCCTGATGGTAAATTCCCTGGTCACATAAGGATCAAACATTTGAAAACCGGGGAGATAGTCTGTGACTTTATCATCCCATTTTATTTTTCCTTCATCTGCCAGCATGCCCAAAGCATTAGCAGTAAAGGCTTTGCTGTTGGAGGCTATACCAAAAAGTGTTTTAGTATCTACAGGTTGGCCGGTTGTGATTGACCGAACTCCATAGCCTTTTGCAAAAACTAATTTGCCATCTTTTACTACACCGACAGCAATGCCGGGAACATCAAAAGCTTTCATGGTGGCAGTTACCAGCGAGTCAGTAGATGATTGGGAGAGCTGTGCAAAAAGAAAGCTGCTGGTAAATAGCAGCAAGAAGCTGAAGGTTATTTTTTTGTTCATTTGTTTTTTGTTTGTCCTTTTTAAAGATAATAATAATGAGTAATTGATTTGCAATATGAATTTTTGTATAGGCCAGGGTGGTGGTATAAGCATGCTGTAAATACAGCTTATAAAAAGCCAGCATTATACAGGATGGTTTTTTTGGAAATAATACCAGGTTAATTTTATCTAGAATATAATGAAATGTGTATTGATCAAGCAATACGTAGGGAATTTTCATTCTGATAATAAAATTTTCCCAAAAAGTTGTGTGCCGGTTGTGTATTTCCTTGCTGTATTACCAGGCAATTTTCCAACAGATGAGATAAAAAAAGAGTTGGCTGAATATTGCTGAAACTATTGCAGAGAATATGGCATATTCCGGTCAGCAATACCATAGCGCTGCTACTTGTTTGTTCCCGCTAGATGACTAACTGCGGAACAAATTGTAGGATTACAGGGTTTCACAAATTACAAATGCAGGCTACCTGGTAATGATCTTCGAGACAAAGCTGACCGTAATTTTTACAAGTTCCTTAGGCAATTCATTTCAGTTAGCTGAACAATAATTATCAAAATGCAAGGATGTCTTCAAAACTCAGTACATGGTTATTGCAATTTCACATTCAATTTGGGAGTCTGAATGCTCAGAAGTAAGCTTTCCAGGCGAACCAGGAATGCATGATGCAAATCTATAATGAAATTAGTAGTTATTAAAGGTTACCTGCTTTTTATTTGCACCGTTTGTATTCATTGTCCAAAGGGTACTGTACTTTCTATCGTTTGGCTGGTACTCTAAAGATTGGTAAATAATCTCGCCTTGTTTTGAAATATCATAACCGCCAGATTTCGTGGCAATACTTACTTGTTGGCCTGAGGTGCGATTATAATAACCCAAACCATTTTGTAAAAAAAAGAGTGTGTCATTATAATATTTGGGAAGCCTTTTTGGAGCAGTAGAGACATTCGGGTTTGTTGAATAATAAGTTAATTGAGTTGAGGTTCCAAGGGGTACATTGGGCACTACAGAAAAAACCTGCTGATGCTGGCCTATGAAATAAACTTTATCATCAGATCCTACAGATGGCTGGATGCCACGATAGGTTAACTGAACCTTGTTGGTTCCATCTGGAGACATACGCATCAGGTAATCAAGGGTTGGATTATTGTTATCTGTTGTCTGATAGACAATAAACTGTCCGGTAGAAATCCAACTTGGAAAATCATTAACGCTTACATTCGTAAGCATAAGTTTTCGTGTAGTATCAAAACTAGAACCATCAAAAGGTATTGTGTATATATTGTTTTTGTAGGCAAAAGCCAGTTTGCTACCATCGGGTGACCAGGATGGGTTGCCCAACTGATAGTTGGTTACTCTCCGCAACCCGGTACCATTTTTATTCATTATGTAGAAACCAATTGAATCTGACTTTACCAAATTTCTATAAGAAATGCAAGACCCTGACCCAATTTTCTCAACAGCGGAAAGTGGCTGGAAATTGAACCCTATCAGATTGCCATTGGGATGCCAAACCGGAGAAGAGTAGGGTGCAGCGATTTCGGTATCGGTCGAATCACAACTAACCTCATTTTTTTTACACCCTGCAAAAGTAAGAGCCAGTGTAAAAAAGAATGTAATAGTAGAGAATGCGAAAAATTTTTTTTCTTTTAGTACAGTACGTTTTTGCATAGAATTTAATAGAACGGTTAGCTGAAATTAATTTAGTGTTTTCATAATGTATAATAATTCTGGAAGCAAATATAATAAGTGTATTTTTTTAATAAGTATTTTAATTCTAAAGCACTATTGCAATGTTCATGATTTGAAGTTTCCTCCGTAAGGGACAGAGCCAGGGGGCCCTCAATTTGATCAGGATTTTTTTGATCACTTGTTTTTTGTTTTGTGATAAAGGTAGGGAGAAGTGTTAAGTCAGTTTTATTAGTTTAAATTGTTTTTATGTTTATAATCGCAGATTAGCCCTTTACTGCAAATAAGGGAATTTATAATGGCAGATGCTTTCAATTAGCTTTTAGCACCTAAAGCGGTTTTTTTGGTTATAAATTCATATAGGAAGTTGCTCTAATTTTTCAATAATTATGAGTAGTCAATTTTAATAAGTGCAACATAATTTGCATCAGGATAAATCTATCCGAATTGATTATGCGAAAATTATTGTCAACCTCTATTAGCATTTTGCCGCCTACTTCAGTATTCCCAATGTTATTTTTTCATTCATGCAGCACTTCACATTTAAAATACCTCTGACAATAAAACCAATCATGAAAAAGTTCCTGATCATTAGTTTGATCTTATCGTTTAAGGTGTCAAATGCCCAATTACCTGTACAAAAATTTGCTATTGGTTTCAATCCATTAGGTATTGCTGAGTCACAACTATTTGTAGGGCCGACAGCAAGTTATCGTTTCGCTCCCAAATACGAAGTATGGACAGAAATTGGTGCAATCTTGCGCAATAATTATATGCCTAAAGAATGGACAAATATGCAGGGATTCTGGTTTATATTGCAAGGCAGAAGATTGTCGCATCCAAATAAAAATAGTTTTATCGGCGTCGAGTTCAGGTTGAAAAATTTTTCTTCTGATGACAGCCGCGATTTTATCAATGATAATCTTTCAGATACTTTGTACAACAAGCCTTACAGGCAAAACCAAACGATTTTGGGAGGTGCGGTTGTCCTGGGGTCTAAAAATTATTTAAATAAAGCGCATACTTTATACCTGGAAAATACTATAGGTTTTGGTGTAAAACAAAGGTTTACAAAAGCTCAAAATATTCCGCCTGGCTATGAGTTTACAAAACCCGTGGAGGGTGGCCCCGGACTAAGTATTAGATACGATGATGTAGCGCTGCCCTACATAACTTTGGGTCTGAGGTTAATGTGGGCACTGGGAGAAAAATAGTGAGGTTGATGTAGATCAACTATTGGTCTTATTTCTTTTTATTCTCTCATTTTTTTTACATTGAAAAAAATATTCCTTTATGAAGTTTTCTATCTTTTTATTTTCCAGTTTCATCATTTGTTCTACCGCCGTTGCTCAAACTCCATCTGCAGACACATCCGCCATCAAACAAACCATCAACAACCTCTTCACCGGAATGCTAAATGCGGATACGGTTTTAATCCGATCCTGCTTTGCCAGTGATGCTGTCCTGCAGACAGTCTCAGTGAAACAATCGGGAACAAAAGTGATGGGCAATGAAATTAGTGATTTTACCAGGCAGGTGTTCAGCAGTGGAAAAGGAATGCTGGATGAAAGAATAAGTTTTGCAGCCGTGCATGTAGATGGGCACCTGGCAAGCGTTTGGACGCCTTATAAATTTTATTACAAAGGTAATTTTCTACACTGCGGAGTAAATAGTTTTCAACTGGTAAAACTGGGAGGAGAATGGAAAATCCAATACCTTATAGATACAAGACGAAAGGATGGTTGTGAGGAATAGCAATAGTTATAAATCCACCACTTCGCCCCTTAGCGTCTATAAATCTATCTCTGCTAGTTTGGTATTATACCTGGCTGTAAATAATCGGCGGTAACCATCCTGCAAACTTTTTTGTGCTTCCCGTAGTTCCAGGTAAAGGCCGAGGCCATTCCGGAATCGCTGCAGGGATATGAAAACATTTACTCTTCCCGTACCGTCTCTCAATAGACTCTGTGTTCCAGCGGGGAAGGTGCGCATCTATAACAGGAATTCAAATTTACATCTTCCATTTCCATGAAGGTGGCAACAGGATATACTCTCTGAACTCCATCAATATAAAACCCTGCTGAGTTATGCCTATTCTGCCGCAGCAGCCTGCAAGGCAATAAAACGCTTACTATTCTAAATAATCGTATTTGATCAAGTGACCATTTCCAGTAAGAATAATGAACCAATCATAAACAAGATCACAACCATTTGTTTGTTCAAATGGTTGATTCCATCCATAACAAGTAAAGGTTACGAAAACGTTCCTGAAAAATAGGGCAATCCTTTTGATGAAGCCACCGTCCTCCACCCCAACCGCATTGTCTTTTGGAAGAGACGGGGCTTAAAAAAACTGAATATATCCCTGTTGTTTCCGCAAATGTTCAATAAATTTGTATGTTCATGAAACATGAACAAAATTAAGCATTGAACATGAGAGGTAATATAATACTGGAAACAGCGATACAGAATTTCAAAACCATTACAGGGACAAATTTAACCTTGTTGGATCGTGAACAAGGGAAGAATACAGGTAACCAAATCCAGGATGCTGTATTGGAATTGAAACAAGGAGACCAAAAAGCATTGTTTTTAGTTGAAATCAAAAATGAAATAAGGGAACAAAACTTACCTGCAATATTTGATCGTAGGGGCGGGAATGCCGGGAAATGGTTATTGGTTTGCCAATACATTCCAAAGCCATTAAAAGAAAAACTGAAAGATATGGGCGTCAATTACCTCGAAGCTGCAGGAAATTGTTTTATCAGGAAAGATGGTTTGTTCTTTTACGTCAATGACAAAGCGGTGACCGTACACAGAAAACCTGCAGAAGGAAAATTATGGAACCAGGCAGGACTCAAATTCCTGTTTGGGATTTTAATAAAACCACGGCTGTTAAATACAACCTACAGGCAAATAGCGCTGGAAACCAAAGTAGCCTTGGGAAACATAGGCCCCTTTATAGAAGAGCTAAAACAGGAAGGGTATTTAAAAGAAGGGGTAGAAAATGGACACAGCATGCTATTCCTGGAAAATAAAGAACAGTTGCAGCATAAATGGATAGAATTATTTTATGCTGTTTTGAAACCAAAATTAAAACAAGGGAAATTCAGGTTTTTAAATAAAACGGATGCGCAAAACTGGCAGCTGGTTACTACCGGCATACCTGCTAACTTTTTCTGGGGAGGCGAGCCGGCAGGTGCAATACTTACAGGTTTTTTACAGCCAGAAAAATTTACGATTTACACCAAAGAAAATAAAACCACTATCATGAAGCACTTAGAGTTAGTTCCGGATAAAGATGGTAATGTAGAATTGATGAATATTTTTTGGGCAACACAGGAACCTGGTGATTTAAATACGAGTACAAAAATTGTTCCCCCACTACTAGCCTATGCAGAATTGATCACCAGCCTCGATAGCAGGAATAGGGAAACTGCTGCTCTTATCAAACAGAAACACCTTGACTAAGCCTATTGATATATTAAACCCTGTTGTGGCAGAGATGCTTAAAACTATTGAAAATGTATTCCGTGAGTTTGAAATCGACTTTTTCCTGGTGGGAGCATTGGCAAGAGACATCCGGCTTTCCGTGCATGAAACCTTTGCTGCTACCCGTAAAACAAATGATGTAGATATTGCAATACTATTGGATGTAGAGAAAAAATTCTATGCGATTAAACAAGCATTGGTAGATACCGGGCATTTTGTTGAAAGCGCTGATAAAGCAATTAAACTGATGTATAAAGAATCGATAGAACTTGACCTGCTGCCTTTCGGTGAAATAGAAAATGAAGACAGGGAATTATTGCTGAGCCGGCATGCATTGTTGGTAATGGATATGAATGGCTTTAAAGAAGTCTACCCGTTTGTTGAGACAGTGAAAATAGCAGATGGACTTTCCTTAAATGTCTGTACCCTCGAAGGATTAGTGTTACTAAAACTTATCGCAAATAATGATAACCCAACACGTACAAAAGACATAGCAGATATAGAACATTTCCTAGAGGTATATTTTGAAATGAACAGCAATGAAATATACACAGCGTATTTGGATGTGATGGATTTATATGATACAGACATCCAAATTTACCTTCCTTTAGTATCCGCCAGGGTCATTGGCAGAAAAATGAAAACAATGCTGGCAGGAATTGTTGACACTACCAACCATTTAAAATCCATATTAGCCAAACGTCCGGTGGCTACCTGGCAGGCCATGCTTGATGGATTGAATGATTAAAAATAATGGATACCATTTCTATTGAATTAATAGAGACTACCGGATATTTTTCTGCCTGCCTTTCTTTTAAAGTTAGCCGGGTTATGTCAATATTTTTTTTGGTAGCCAATAGTTGTGGATTGAGTTTTTCTGAAGCCATCATTATTTCCCCCAGCAAGATCTCGTCATTATTTATGATGTTATCTTCTACATCATATTGTGTAGAGGGCGCTACATTGATCAGCTGATTGAGTTGTTCTTTCAGGTTACTGATATTATTAAGTTGCTGAAGTTTTAAAGCCTGTTGTTCATTCAGATCCAACTTTGCCTGTAGCAATTCAGGCTTAGCTCCAGGGCCTGATAAATAATTTAGTGTAAAGTTCTGTTTTTTGCATGTAAAAACTGTTTTATTCAAATGCTGTTCAAGCTTCATAATTGTATCTGATACAGTTTTGTTCAATATTTCAAGTAATATATTACTTTCCATATTGCATTAGCAGCAATAATATTTTAGATTTAGTGTGAAGGATAAACTTTCCTTCAAATACTATTCCTCTTTATTTTAAAAAACAAAGTATATGACAGACATAAGAAAAACTGCTTTTGATATAAATGTGCTCAAAAACTGTAGAGGTTATGATCCTGCTTTTATAGATAAAAAAGTGCCTGTAGCATTTAATAAGATTCTGAAAAGCACCTTAAAAAAACGGTTGCCAACAGTTGATGGAAATACAGAAGGGATACTTCATTACACTGATATGAGTGTAGCCTATTGTGCCGACAGAAAGCTGCCATTTTTTACAGCGTATAATATAAATGGTGGAGAAAAAAAAGGAGGGATAAAACGTACAACTTTTAAAACCGAACCAAGGATACCGGCCGATATACAATTAAATCAGAAAGCTTTTTATGACCTCAGGAAAGATATCACCGAGTTTGAAATAGGCCACATGGCTGCAAACAATGAAATGGCCTGGGGAGAGGATGCACAGCTGAAAGCTTATCAAACTTTTCATTATCCAAATAGTGCTCCACAGGCAGAAAGGCTGAATACCGGTATCTGGAAAACCCTGGAGTCCTATATAGTGGATGAAACAGCTACCATTAATGGCAACAAAAAAGTGTGCAGTTTTACGGGTCCGGTACTGACAGATGCTGATCCAAAATACAAATGGGACAAAAATTTCAGGATCCCATTATTGTTTTTTAAAGTGATTGTTTTTTCTGCCGCAGGTAAATTATATGCTACAGCTTTTATGATGAGCCATGAAGAAAGGATGATTGCACAGGGCATGTTTGATGAAGAGATTCGTGTAGCGAAAGCCGCTGCTGCACCGGCAGAAGAAGAGAAATACTTTGAGGATTTTCCGTACAAAAAAGTTTTCCAGGTCAGTTTTACTTTGCTGGAAAAATACAGTGGACTAAAATTCAGCTGGAAAAATGTGAAGAAGATTAGGGTTCCCAATCAGAAAAACCAGGTAGAAAAGATCAGGAAAATAAAAGATGCTAAGGATGCTGCAGATGCAGAGGCTTCACTACGCAAAGGATTAATTCCTTCTGCTGAAGCCTCCAGTGCGGTACTTTCGGAGCAGGAGATCAGTAAAAAGAATTTTAAATTGAATATTATTTTGCCCGGATAGAAAGACAGGGTAAAGGAATCCCCGGCACTTTATTCAATAAAAACCTGGTTATGATTTTTGCTTTTTTACAACAGTTACTGTGATTCCCATACCCTGCAGTATTTCCAGCATATGCTGAGAGATGCCATCATCGGTGATGATCTGATTCTCATCATCAAGACGGTTGTGGCTACAGATGAAAAAGGAAATTTTTATATCCCGTTACATTCTTGATTTTGTTATTTTGCAGAATTATGAAAAAATCATTCAAAGAATAAAAACTTCATCTCCCCGCACAAAATGTAGTTTAATACCATTATGCCGGTAAATAATAGTTTCCCGTCAAAAAATCATTTTAATAAAGATGAGCACATCAGCTACATCAATCAGCAACTTCAGCTGATGGGTGACAGGGAAAAGATCACCGTGATAAACATGCACAATCCATTTCTTGACAGTGACCGCCGCTTCGATAAAAAATATACTTACGACGGACTGCATCCAAATATGGAAGGGTATAAAAAAATGGCGGAGGTGCTGAAACCTTACCTATAAAGCGTTTCTCGTTTTATCTTAATAAAAATATTCCGCTTTATAAGGATACCTGATCTGGTACATTTCCCGCACTTTGTTCAGCATAGTTTGTCTCAGCGCTGCCAGGTTGGTTTTTTCTGTTGCCGAGATGAAGACACAATTGTCTTTGGTTTCATTTTGCCAGCGTTGTTTCAGGTCTTCCAGAATTTCTGCTTTTACATCTTCACTCAGCCATTCATCAAAAGTCATTGCTTCAAACTGATCCATTTTATTAAAGATGGTAATCGTTGGCTTTTCCGCACTGCCAATATCAGCAAGTGTTTTATTCACCACGGCAAGTTGTTCTTCATATTGCGGGTGGCTGATATCTACTACATGCATCAAAACGTCGGCTTCTCTTACCTCATCTAAAGTGCTTTTGAAGCTTTCTACCAAATGATGCGGAAGCTTGCGAATAAAACCTACTGTATCACTGAGCAGGAAAGGCGTTTGTTCAAAAACAACTTTTCTTGTAGTGGTATCCAGCGTAGCGAATAATTTATTTTCTGCAAACACATCAGATTTGCTGAGGGCGGTCATCAAGGTGCTTTTGCCCACGTTGGTATATCCTACCAGCGCCACACGAATAAATTCTCCTCTTTCCTGTCTTTGTGTAGATGCCTGCTTGTCTATTTCCTTTAATCTTTTTCGCAGCAGGGTTATCTTATCTTTTACAATCCTTCTATCCGTTTCTATCTCCGTTTCACCAGGTCCACGTGATCCAATTCCTCCTCCCTGTCTTTCCAAATGCGACCACATACCTTTCAGCCTTGGCAGAATGTATTGGTATTGCGCCAGCTCTACCTGGGTTTTGGCCTGTGCTGTCTGCGCCCTGCGGGCAAAAATATCCAGGATCAAATCGCTCCGGTCTATGGTACGTGTGTCCAATACTTTTTCAATATTCAGTATTTGTGATCCGGTAAGTTCATCATCAAATATCACCAGTGTTACTTCCGGGTGTAGTTCTATGTATTTTTTTATTTCTTCCAGCTTTCCCTTACCCACAAAAGTTTTGCTATCAGGATGCGCCATTTTTTGAATGTAGCGTGCCCTCGTCTTAGCTCCTGCGGTTTCCGCCAGGAAAGCGAGTTCATCCATATATTCTATTACTTGCTGTTCTTTCTGATCTTTCTGTACTATACCCACCAGTATAGCCATTTCATCCTGTTGTATTTCTTTTTTATCTATCAAAAGTTGTTTGTTTTATATCGTTTATCAGCTTGGCAAATTTAGCCAGAACTGATTTAGTAAAATACGAAATTATGCGGAAAGGATTATTGTATGATAAATCTCATAACGATAAGTATTCCAGAGGTACAAACTCCGTAAGCCAAACATCATTCTCTGACAGAAAAAATTCATGCTTAGCTAAAAACATTTTTTCTGCCTGCACTATAAAAACTATTGGCTTCCCATGCCTTCTGCCAACTTCTTTTGCAGTGTTGATGTCTGCAGAAAGATGTACATGGTGCCTTTGTTGTTTTAAGATGCCCTGGTCTAGTATTGATTGCTTATACTTTTCAGCAGTACCATGATACAGTATAGTAGGGGGAGTAAGTGCAGTAAAATTTAATGAAACTTCAACGGAGTGTCCCTGGTTGGCCCTGATTTTAGAATGACCCTCATTAAAAGCAAATCGTTGCTTTGCATTATTGCTCACCACTTCTTCCAACTGATGGGTATCCGTCTGAAACCCGTTTTCGTTAAGTTTAATTATTAAAAATGAAACTTCTGTCCATCCATTTTCATCAAGATATATTCCGATAAGTTCAGGGTGATGACGCAAAACATAACTAAGCATTTTGCTGAGTCTTTTCTGTTCTGCGGGAGTCATGAGGTTGATTTGAGGTTAACGAAGAATCGCATGCACCTTCTCTGCTTCTATCCATTTTTGCATAGCCTCGCAGTCAGCATATTCAGGATCAATTTTTATGTAGTAGTTACCCAGCTTTTCGTTGAACCAGGTTTCAAGTGCGTTTTCTTTTTTCTCCTCCAGGGCAGCCCGTGCTATTTTGCTGTAATCATCAGTCAGGTTTTCCCGGTGTGGTGCTGTCCTTGTTTTCAGGTAAATGATCTTAACCCCTTTTTTTCCCCTCTCATTTTCAAAAGCCAATGGCTGGGAAAACTCACCCGGCTGTAGTTTTTGTAAAGCAGGTATAACATCCTTCTCTAATTGGTCAATAGTGAGGTAAGTGCCACCCATTCTTGATTGCATTAAACCTGCAGTAAACTTTGCATCAGGATCCTGGCTAAATTTACTAACTGCAGTTCCAAAATCTATTTGGTTCGTAATAAGTAAGGCACGAACGCTATCCATTTTTTTTATCACCGCATCTGTTTCTATACTTGTCACCTGAGGTATCTTAAGGATATGACGAACTACTGCATCGTCTCCGGCACGGCTTACCTGTTGGATAATGTGGTAACCAAATTGTGTTTTAAATGGATTGCTTACTTGGCCTTCTTTCAACGTAAACGCTTTGGAAAGCCAGGTGCGGTCATAATTTTTTTCCGTACGGTTTACCTCGTACTCGCCGGAGTTTTGTTTGGCACCAGGATCATCAGAATAGAAGTTTGCCAGTGTGCGAATATCACGGCCAGACTCTACTTGCTTTTTATAGCCTTCTAATTGTTCCTTTGCATATTCTTCTGCTCCCCGGCTTGCCTCAGGATAAATAATGATTTGCCCAATCTCTACTTCGCTTTCATAGTAAGGAAGACTGTCTGCATTTAATTTATTAAAATATTCTTTTACTTCAAAAGGTGTAATACGAATGTCGTTTACAATTTTGTTTCGCATAGCTGAAGCCAGTTTCTGGTCCCTGATGGGGTTACGCATATCTTCCCTGATCTGATAAACTGTTCGCTGAGCTACTCTTTCCAGTTCTGTTTTACTCCCAAATTGGCTGACATATTCCCTGATGCGATTGTCTATATCTATTTCTACGTCTTCATCAGTTATAGGCAAGGAATCCTTCTCGGCCTGCAATACAAGAGCTTTGATGTCCAATGCCTGTTCCAGTGAAAGGCATTTTGCATTCTCCGGAAGCGTAATTCCCTGGCGCTGCATATCACTAAGGTTGTTCATGATATCACTTTGAAGTACGATCTTGTCACCTACTATTCCGACAATTTTATCAGCCAATATTTTTGGCTGTGCAAATGATTGCTGTGATAATAAAAGAATAGTAATAAATGAAAGCACTGTGCGTAAAGACATATGTGTATTTTTTCCGGGAAACGGGTTTTTTGTAAAGTTGCCAAAAATAAGCTGACTAAAGACTAATGGAAAAAATTATCTCCTAATTAACAAAACATTAGACGGCTAAATTCCAACAGTTAATAGGCTTCACTAAATAAAAAAAACCGGGAAACTACTCCCGGTTATTTATAAATGGTTTTTAAATATTCTCATATTCGTACAAATGATCCTGCTTGCTTTTGTGATCCATTTCTGTAATTTGTTTTATCAGTCCATCCCCCAATCCATATACCCAGCCATGCAATTGTGGTCTTTTATCCTGCATCCAGGCTTTTTGTATGATGGATGTTTTGCTCAGGTTGAATACCTGTTCGATTACATTTAGCTCTACCATTTTATTGGTTCTTTCTTCTTCTGTTGGTAATGAATCTACCTCATCTCTGCGGGTACGGTACACGTCTTTGATCTCATTAAGCCAGTGATTAATGATGCCAAAATGATGCTTCCCCATGGCAGCCTTTACACCACCACAGCCATAATGACCGCAAACAATCACGTGTTCCACTTTTAGTACTTCCACGGAATATTGTAATACACTCAGCATGTTGATGTCTGTATTCACTACCAGGTTAGCAATGTTGCGGTGCACAAATATTTCACCCGGTTCTGTCCCAGTGATCTTATCTGCCGGTACACGGCTATCACTGCAGCCTATCCATAAAAACTTTGGTGACTGTTGTGCTGCAAGCCTTGTAAAATACTCCGGATCGGTTACCTTTTTTTCGCTGGCCCAGGCTTTATTTTCTACTAGCAATTTTTCGTATGCATTCATGAGTTTTTTATTTTTTAAAATGATAAAATAATTATTTGTTTTAAAATACTGATTTTATTTGTTTAGTGCGCATTGTCATCTCTATTAAATACTTCTTCGCTCTTGTCTTTTACTTTATCGCTCCTGTTATACATGCTTTGGTGTAGGGTTACTTTGATGGATTTGGTTTGTGCATGAGCCAGGAATTCGTTTACAGTATCCAATACGTCTTTGTCAATGAATTCTGCTTTGCTCATATCAATAAGTAGTTCGCTGTTCTCAGGTATTTCCTCCAGCTTCTTTTTCAGAATGGATTTGCTGAAGAATGAAACATCTTTGCGCATTCTGATCAGGTAATTGTTCCCTTCATTTGTAGCATAAATAGAAGTACGAAAATTACTCCTGATAACATAAAAAATACCAACCGCAATACCTATGAGAACACCTATGAGCAGATCTGTAAATACTATAGCAACGACAGTAATAATAAAGGGCATGAATTGTTCCCATCCACGTTTGTAATATTCCTTGAACAAAGAAACCTTTGCGAGCTTATAACCAGTGAAAACAAGGATAGCTGCAAGGGCTGCCAATGGAATTTCATTCAATATTTGTGGTGCGAAGAATACAAATAACAGGATCATTAAACCATGGACTATAGTACTCAATTTTGTTTGTGCTCCGGAGTTCTGATTGGCACTGCTTCGCACTATTACACTGGTTAGCGGCAGACCACCCAAAAATCCGCTAATCATATTTCCGGTTCCCTGGGCTATTAACTCACGGTTGGTTGGCGTTACTCTTTTTAAAGTATCTAATTTGTCTACAGCCTCTATACCAAGTAAAGTTTCTAAAGTAGCCACAAGCGCAATGGTAACTGCTGCCATCCATACTGCAGGATTGGTTAAAAAAGTCCAGTCCGGCATTTTAAAGAAACTCAGGAACTCTGTTGCATCCGCAGCTACCGGAATGTTTACCAGCTGGGCATCAAGCCTGGTCAATTTGTGGTCAAATCCATTCAGAAAATCATTAACAAAAACCCCCATTAATACCACAACCAAAGGACCGCTAAGCACATTAAAAATCTTTTTACTTTTCATCCACTTTCTTTCGAAAATAATGAGGATGATCAGTCCGATTACACCAATTACTACTGCTATTGGTGTAAAATGATTCATGGCATCTATGAGAGAAGAAAATGTGTTTTCACCAGAAGCTTCTATAAATGTATCATCTCCTTCATAACTTGTTTTAAATCCTAAGAGGTAAGGCACCTGTTTCAGGATGAGGATAATACCAATAGCTGCCAGCATTCCTTTGATCACACTATTGGGGATATAATCTCCGATCACACCCATTTTTAATATCCCCATGATGATCTGGATCACACCAGCCAATACCACAGCAAGAAAAAATGCTTCTAATACAGGAAGGTCTGCTACGGCTCCTGCAACAATAGCCGTAAGACCGGCAGCCGGCCCACTCACACTAAGCGGACTTTTACTTATTAAGCCTACAATTATACCTCCTACAATTCCGGCTATGATGCCACTAAATGGGGGAACTCCACTGGCTACAGCAATACCAAGACACAAGGGTATGGCTATTAGAAAAACAACAATAGCCGCTGGGATATCTTTTCCCGCATGCTTAAACATATTTTGCATGTAAATAAATTAAAAAAAGAGAATGATGATAAAAACTGGAATGCTTATGACAGAGCCAGGGCTTTCCAAAAAAAGTTTAAGCCTTATAAATTAGGGGGCGGTATCTCTATTGTAAAGAAGGGTTCTGAGGAAAGTGGAGTGCAGAGATCAAGGAAAAAATCATTGTTGGCTGCAAACGGAGGAGACATGAGTTCAGAAACATCCTGAACAGTAAACTGTGGTGTAAAATATTCTTTTTTGCAAACTTCTTCTTCTACAAAATTATTGTCGTATAAAGTTTTACCCATTGCTTTGATGGGAAGTATCTGTATACCTAAAACCAGCAGAAAAAATATTGTAATTATTTTTTTCATTAACAGTTGCAAAAGTATAAGATTAGATTTTTAATAAAGGCAGATTTTGCAGAAAATAATGTCAATGTTACAACTAGAACGTTAATTACGAAGTGGGTAATGAAGTAGTTTTTAGTTTTTTATAAACAGGAACCGTACTGCATGGTTCGCCATACATGATGCTTTTTGCAACTGGTCTCAACACACCAGTCAGCAGAATATATGCTGATTCCGGTATTGGTTTTTCGCCGCAACCTTTTAAAACTAACCGTTTATCTTCAAAATTAGCGGGATCAATGGCAGCAATATTTTCCAATAGCAGTTTGGCTGTTACTTCCTCTGCATTGCCAAAAATGATTTTTCTTGCAGAATCTCCCAGGGCACTTACTACCAACATATACGCCCACATGGGAATAATGGCATCGGCACTGCAGGTAAGCACAACTATTTTGTCTTTATAGGCACACGCATCAAGCTCCTTCAGGTTTTGCCTGAATTCTTTTTCTTTCAGGATCAAACCCATGAACAAATAATCCTTCAGGTCAAAAACTATGATCTCTTCTTTTGGTAAATAATCCTCAGGATTGATAGTGATGATACCACTTTCTGCCACCTTG
>JBBQYS010000073.1:0-16326 GCA_038208485.1 Chitinophagales bacterium | reverse complement strand
TCGGAAGAAAAAATTCCTGCACGGATCATACATAAAAAACTCATAGAGGAATATGCAAAACAGCGTGACTTCCCTGCAGTAGAAGGAACAACAAGGCTGGGGATTCATTTGCGTTTTGGTACGCTCAGCATCCGGAAGCTGGCAACTATTGCAAAAGATTTATCAGCGGTGTTTTTATCAGAGCTCATCTGGCGTGATTTCTACCAAATGATCTTATGGCATTATCCAAAGGTGGGCAAAGGAGAAGCGTTTAAGAAAGCATACGATAATATTGAATGGGAAAAAAACGAAGCTGGTTTTGAAGCCTGGTGCCAGGGAAAAACCGGTTATCCTTTGGTAGATGCCGGCATGCGACAATTGAACGAAATTGGATTTATGCACAACCGTGTGCGAATGGTTACTGCTTCTTTTTTGGCAAAGCATTTATTAATAGACTGGAGATTAGGTGAGGCTTACTTTGCAGAAAAACTGCTGGACTATGACCTTGCCGCAAATAACGGTGGCTGGCAGTGGAGTAGTGGCAGCGGGTGTGATAGCGCTCCTTATTTCAGGATTTTTAATCCTGAGCTGCAAATGAAAAGGTTTGACCCCGACCATAATTACATCAAAAAATGGGTACCGGAATTTGGTACTGATCAATATCCTGAACCAATCGTTGACCATAAATTTGCCAGGGAGCGCTGCCTGCAACGATATAAAGAAGCTTTAAATGAACAAAAATAATTCATACGAAAATTGCTTCCGCATCGTAGACAGTTTCTGAAGATTTCAGCAAAGTATCTATCGCAGATTTTCCTTCTTTTCCCAGGTCTAAAGAATATTCATTTACATAAAGGTCTATGTGCTGCCGCATAACTGCCTCTGTCATTTCCTGTGCATTGCAGGTGATGAATTCGCTGAGCTGAGGATATTGTGCAAATGAATACTCAATACTTTTTTTGATGAGCCTGTCTATTTTTTGTTGAAGAGATTCAGGCAATTCTTTTTTCACCACAATACCTCCAAGCGGAATCGCACTGCCCGTTGTTTTCTCCCAATAATCTCCAAGGTCTGTTATTTTAAATAAACCTTTATCCTGGTAAGTAAACCTGTTTTCATGAATGATCACACCAAGACCTTTTCCTTCCAGTACAAAATTTTCTATTTGATCGTAGCGAAGAAAAACTTTGTTTTTTGCTTCGGGGTATGCAGTGGAAAATAATAAATGAGCTGTTGTATTTTGTCCGGGTATTGCAATTAATTGATCTGCCATTTCAGAAGGTTCTACATTCTCAATCGAAGATATCAGCAAAGGACCGACGCCTTTTCCCAACGCAGCGCCTGCATTCAATACTTTGTATTTGTCCAACACAAGAGGCAGTACACCAAAACTCAGTTTTGTTACTTCCAGTTTTCCTTGCAGTGCCCATTCATTCAGCGTTTGTACGTCTTCAAGCACTGCAATAAAATCCAGTCCTTCTGTATCTATTTTCTGGTGGATGAGTGCATCAAAAATAAAAGTATCATTGGGGCAGGGAGAAAAACCAATTTTAATTTCCTGTTGCATAAGCTTTGTTTTTGATCAGTTCATCTATGGTATCATAGATCGCAGTGGTCAGGTTTTGTATAGCACCCATAATCTGCCACATGGATTTATCTCTTTCCCCTACGGCATTACTCACAGCCCTTAATTGAAGAAATGGTTGGTTGTTTTTTAGGCAGACATAATGAAAAGCAGCACCTTCCATGGCTTCTACGTCGGGTTTGTATTTATTGTAGAAAATATCTTCATGCTCTTTGTTATCCGTTATAGTATTCATCGAAAGATTGCTGGCCTTTGGTAAACTTAGTATGGGCAAAAGAGGATGATCGTTTATCATCCAGCCATCTCCAAAAACTTTATCCTCTTCGTGGCTGAATCCAATTTCTGCCATAGAAGAATATTCACCGTTTTCTATTATACCCACGTCTCCGAAAATATCTTTATCTACAATAACTACATCTCCCAATGCAAATTTTTGTACATCATAACTGCCGCAAATGCCTGCCTGTATAACGAGGTCATAGGAATTATGTTCAAAATGCTTCATCAGCTGATACATCGTGAATGCCCCACCAACCCCTGTTATAAGAACTTCTGTTTTGTTGTTGTTTTTGGTAATAAATGGCTCCAGTTCCATCGCTGTAGGCGCAGTTACTAAAATATTCATTTCACAAATTTCGTATTAAGTAATTACAATTCCTGAATACAGGATAACTTTGCCGGATTAATTTTGTTACAATACAATTATGGTATATATCACCAGGGTAGAACACTTTAACGCTGCGCATAAACTGTATAATCCGCAATGGTCAAAGGAGAAAAATGATGAAGTTTTTGGTAAATGTGCGAATGAAAAATGGCATGGTCATAATTTTGAACTTTTTGTAACCATTAAAGGTGAACCACATGCAGATACGGGGTTTGTGTTTGATGCCAAGCGATTGGGACAATTGGTGAATGAACATGTGGTAGATAAACTGGATCATAAGAACCTGAACATAGAAGTAGATTTTATGAAAGATAAGATCTGTTCCATAGAAAATCTTGTGATCGGTATTTGGCAGCAGTTGCTTCCTCATCTTCCGCAAGACGTAACGCTTCATAGCCTGAAACTAACTGAAACGCCAAAAATTTATGTGGAGTATTTTGGAGAATAACCCCAGGTAAGGATATAATTATTATGCAAAAAAAAGTAGCCGTTTTTAGGAAAGAAAATTTCAATGCAGCCCATAGGTTGAACAATCCTGATTGGGACGATGCAACAAACCAGGAAGTATTTGGTAAATGTAATAATCCATTTTACCACGGACATAATTATGTGCTCATTGTAAAACTCGTGGGTTTTATCAATGAGAAAACCGGCTACCTGATGGATATGAAAATACTGAGTGACCTGATCAAAGAAAGGATTATAGAACGGTTTGATCATAAGAACTTAAACGAGGATTGTGCAGAATTTGCCAACCTGAATCCAACTGCAGAAAACATATCAATTGTTATTTACGATCTGCTGCAGTCAGAAATAGATCCGGAACTGGAAATGACTATTCGTTTATATGAAACGGAAAGAAACTTTGTAGAATACCCGGTAAATTAATCATAGACTTTTTAAATTTTATACATGGCTTATCATAAAACAGAATCTTACGATGAGGATATCACCAAAGCCTTATCTGCCAACTATAGAAGCAACCTGGAGTTGCTTGGTGAAGATCCCGATAGGGAAGGGTTGGCAAAAACGCCGGAGCGAATTGCAAAAGCAATGCAGTTCATTACGCAGGGCTATCAGCAGGATGCTGTAGCCATTTTAAATTCTGCAAAATTTCATGAGAAGGTAAATGAAATGGTGATTGTAAAGAATATAGAACTGTACAGTATGTGCGAACACCACATGCTACCATTTTATGGAAAGGCGCATGTGGCTTACATTCCCAGGGATTACATTACAGGGTTGAGTAAAATTGCCAGGGTGGTAGATGTATTTAGCCGCAGGCTGCAGGTGCAGGAAAGACTTACCCACCAAATCATGGATGCATTACAAGAAGCATTGGATCCGCAGGGAGTAGCAGTAGTGATAGAGGCTTCCCATTTATGTATGATGATGCGTGGTGTTTCCAAACAAAATTCTGTAACTACTACCTCGGCTTTTTCCGGCCAGTTTGAAGCAAATGAAACAAGAAGTGAATTCCTGAGGCTGATCATAGGAGAGCTACATTGATTTTATATATCTTAGCGACTTTCTATTTTAAAAATAAGAGATCATGGGTAATGCATATATATTTCCCGGACAGGGGGCACAGTTTCCGGGAATGGGAAAGTCGCTGTATGAATCCAGTACTGTAGCGAAGGAATTAATGGACCAGGCAAATGATATCCTTGGTTTCGACATCCTGTCTATCATGTTTGATGGATCTGCGGATGACCTGAAAGCTACAAACGTGACCCAACCTGCCATCTTTATACATTCTATTGCAGCTTTTAAATCAAGCGAAATGCCGAAGCCGGACATGGTTGCCGGTCATTCGCTGGGAGAATTCTCTGCGTTGGTGGCCAATGAAGCACTGAGTTTTGCAGATGCTTTAAAACTGGTTTCTATCCGTGCAAAAGCGATGCAAAAAGCCTGTGAGTCTGTGCCCGGTACTATGGCTGCTATCCTGGGATTGGATGATGAAAAAGTAGAAGAAATATGCCAACACATAACCAACGAAAGCGGTGAGATAGTTGTGGCTGCAAATTATAATTGCCCCGGACAGCTGGTGATCAGCGGGTCATTAGCAGGTGTAGAGTATGCCTGCGGTCAATTAAAAGATGCAGGGGCAAAAAGAGCATTGTTATTGCCGGTTGGTGGTGCTTTCCATTCTCCATTGATGGCACCTGCAAGAGAAGAACTTGCTGCAGCTATCGAAGCTACTAATTTCGGAACTGCAATTTGCCCGGTTTACCAAAACGTAACAGCCATGGGGACTTCAGCGTCTTCTGTTATAAAAGAAAATCTGATCGCCCAACTTACAGGAGCTGTAAAATGGACGCAAATTGTACAGGCCATGACTGCTGATGGTGCAAATAATTTTGTGGAGTTCGGTCCGGGAAAAGTATTACAGGGGTTGGTTCAAAAAACAAATAAAGAAGCTGCTGTATCAGGCCTGGGTTGATGCTATAAACTGTTCGAGTTTGGGTTTCACATTATTTTCCCATTCATTTTTTAAAATACTAAAAACAATACTGTCTCTCCTTCCCCCTTCGGAAGTGACGGATTCGCTGCGGAGTATGCCTTCCTCTACTGCACCGATGCTTCGCATGGCTGCTTTGCTGCGTTCATTGTTATTGTCTGCCCTCAGCTCCACTCTGTGCATACCCATTTTTTCAAAAGCATATTTTAGCAAGAGGTATTTACAATTTTTATTTAAACCGGTTCCCTGGAATTTTTTTCCATACCAGGTGTATCCAAGAAGCAGGTTTTTTTGTTTTTCATTTATTTCGTAAAGCCTGCTGCTACCGGCATACTCCCCTAATTGCTTGTCGTAAATGATAAAAGGTAAGGCAGCGCCTGCTGCATGTTTTTGCAATGCCAACTCCAGGTAGTATTTTAAATTTTCTTCACCCGCAGCTGAGATCAGGGAATACTTCCAGATCTCTGGTTCATTTACCGAGAAGGGTTTGAGGTATTCCAGGTCAGATTCCTTGATAGGCCTCAGTATTACCCTTTCGTTTTCCAGAACAGGTGAGAATGATTCAATATCCATTATCTCTTTATTCAAAGCTTACCAGGTAATAGTTTCTTTTTCCTTTTTGTACCAGGAGAAATTTATCGTGCAACAAATCTTCAGCACCTATTTTTTGTAATGGGTCTGTGATCTTTTTTCTGTTGATGCTTACACCACCGTTCAGGATCATTTTTTTTGCTTCGCCTTTGCTGCTAAAAATGGCTGCATTGGATAAGAGGGTAGTGGCATCTGTATCCAGTTCAGATTTGGAAAGCTGTTGTTTTACAATTCCTTCAATTCCCTGCAGGTCTGCTTCGCTGAGGGATTCTGCCGGCGCATTTTGGTTGCTGAATAATTTCTGTGTGGTCTCCAGGGCAGCATCAAGCGCTTCTTTTCCATGAACAAAAATGGTTACTTCCTCAGCCAGCTTTTTTTGTAATATTCTTGCAGATGCATTATTTCCATGTAAGCTGATGAGTTCTTCTATCTCCTTCTGAGTCAAAAAAGTGAAGATCTTCAACCAGGAAGTAGCATCATCATCGCTGGCATTGAGCCAGAACTGGTAAAAATGATATGGGGAAGTTTTTTCTGGATCCAGCCATATATTTCCCTGTTCTGATTTTCCAAATTTCCCTCCATCTGCTTTTTTTAGCAAAGGGCAGGTAAAAGCAAAAGCTTCACCACCGCTTTTTCTCCTGATGAGTTCAGTTCCGGTTACAATATTTCCCCACTGATCGCTGCCGCCCATCTGTAGGGTACATTTTTCATTATTGTACAGCCAGTAATAATCATATCCCTGCACCAATTGGTAAGTAAATTCTGTAAATGACATACCTGATGTTCCTTCCAGTCGCTTTTTTACACTATCCTTGGCCATCATATAATTTACAGTTATATGCTTGCCGGTATCCCTGATGAAATCCAGGAAACTGATATTTTTAAACCAATCATAGTTGTTCACCATTTTGGCTGCATTGGGTAATGCAGGATCAAAATTCAGGAACTTTTGCAGTTGGGCGGCTATTCCTGCCTGATTTTTTGCCAGAATCTCCTCGCTCAGCATCTGCCTTTCCTCTGATTTGCCGGAAGGATCGCCTACCATGCCTGTTGCTCCGCCTACCAAAGCCACTGGCTTATGGCCGGCACGTTGCAGGTGTACCAGTAAAATGATTGGTAGTAAGCTTCCAATATGCAAACTATCTGAGGTAGGATCAA
This sequence comes from Chitinophagales bacterium, assembly GCA_038208485.1. GTDB lineage: Bacteria > Bacteroidota > Bacteroidia > Chitinophagales > Chitinophagaceae > Ferruginibacter. The sequence continues at coordinate 9,885 of JBBQYS010000073.1, read as the reverse complement.
ATCCTACATAGCCGGTTACCATTTGTTTACTAAGGTGTTCCTCAGTTCCAGGCATTATGTCCTGTATCAATGACCTCCATTTAAGTTCTTCTATCATATTCATATTAACTATTTCCTTGCTTTAAAATTTAAGTGTACAAAAATCAGTAGAATATTTTAAACCAGGAAAATACTTGTTTAGTGTTTTCTACGTTTATTGCTATAGAATGCAATATTAGGAAGTCTACTCTGTTAATTAAAAAACATGCTATTTTTCCCAGTTTTACACTCGAAAGGTTTAATTTTAGTATTAGTTTATTACAATAAATTGATAACTTATAAATACCAGGCCCTTAAACTAACTATACTATTCTTGCGATCCTTGATACCTGATGCACAGAAAATTAATTTATGAAAAGCTGGCAGGGTTTAAGCTTATAATATATAAATATGAAAAAAAATCTGGTTGCTTTTGCACTTGCCGGAATTCTACTTACATCCTTAGGGGCACAAGCACAGTTTAGAAAATATTCAAACGAGTTCCTAAACATTGGTGCAGGAGCACGTGGTCTTGCCATGGGTAGCGCTCAGGTAGCTTCCGTAAATGATGCTACTGCAGGATACTGGAACCCGGCCGGACTTACAGGTGTAAAAGACCATCCCCAGGGTACTTTGATGCATGCAGAATATTTTTCCGGTATTGCAAAATATGATTATGCTGCACTTGCCCTTCCGGGAAAAGACAACAAACGCACCCTTGGTTTTTCCTTGCTCAGGTTTGCGGTAGATGATATTCCAAATACACTTTTCCTGGTAGAACCTGATGGGAGCATTAATTATAATAATATCCAGACCTTTTCTTCTTCTGATTATGCCTTCTTGTTTTCATATGCCCAAAAGCTAAAAGAATCAGATAACATGAATATTAGTTTCGGTGCAAATGCAAAAGTGATCTACAGGAAAGTGGGAAAATTTGCCAATGCCTGGGGTTTTGGCCTGGATGCCGGACTTCAGTTCAGGGGAGAGAAATGGAAAGCTGCTGTGATGGGAAGGGATATTTCCACCACCTTTAATGCCTGGACTTTCAATTTTACTGAAAGAGAAAAAGAGGTTTTATACCTCACAAAGAATGATATACCGGTGAAGAGTACTGAGCTTACTGCACCAAGGATTATTTTAGGTGGAGGTTATGATTTCCGCATCAGTAATGCTGTGAGTTTATTGGCAGAAGCAAACCTGGATGTGACCTTTGATGGTCAGAGAAATACAGTTTTAAGCGGAAGTACGGTAAGTGCTGATCCTCATCTTGGCCTGGAAGCGAATATAAAAAATGTGTTTTTTGTGAGAGGCGGTATAACCAATTTTCAAAAAGCACTAAGCGATGGAGATACATTAAACCAGAAAAAAGTTTGGATCTATCAGCCAAGTCTTGGAGCAGGATTTAAGTTGAAAAATGTGCAATTAGATTATGCTTTTTCAAACCTGGCAAACCAAACTCAACCGTTGTTTACTCATGTCGTTTCTCTAACAATAAATTTTGTAAAGAAAGAAGATTGACCTGAAATTAAGAAAACAGTTTATCTCAAATAAATATGAAAAAATTATTACTTCCCTTCCTGTTGTTGCTCAGCTCTTTTGCTATGGCCCAGTACAGCAACAGTTGGATTGATTATACCAAGACCTATTACAAATTCCGCATCACGACTGATGGTTTGTGCAGGATTCCACAATCTGCAATTTCCGCCATTGGGCTTGCAGCCACAAATGCTGATAATTTTCAGTTGTGGAGGAACGGAGAACAGGTAAGGTTATATACTTCCGTTTCTGGTGCACAATTGGGTACGTCGGATTATGTAGAATTTTGGGGTAAAGCAAATGATGGGAAACCGGATACTAAACTATATAAAAAGCCTGATTTTCAGTTGGCGGATAAATACAGTCTTTTCTCAGATACGGCTATGTATTTTCTTACTGTAAATGAAGGTGGAAACCTGCGTTTTGCATCTGCAACAAATGGCACACCAGGCACTGCAACGCCAGATGCTTATTTTATGCGGGATGAAAATATTTATTACAAGTCAGTAATTAACCCCGGATATGCGGAAGATGCCGGAGAACTGGTGTACTCTTCCAGTTTTGATGACGGAGAAGGCTGGACCACCGCTAGTATAGCACCTGCATCTCCTTTTACCCAGCAGTTTACAAACCTGAATGTATATAATGCCGGACCTACAAATTCAGTTACTATAAGGGTAAATGCATTTGGTAATGCACCGAATAACCGAAGGTTAAAGATCAGTTTCAATAATGATTCTTTATATGGAATCGACATGAACAGGTATGTCAGCCGGAAAGTTGTATTGTCTAACCAAAGTCTTTCATTGTTAACTGCTACATCCACTCCAGTAATAACAGTAGCAGCAGTATTTCCCGGTCTTGCCACTACCGATAGAATTGTGGTAGGAAGCATGGGTATTACTTATCCTGCAACATTTAATTTCAATAACGCAAAAAACTTTGAATTTAATCTTGCTGCATCTGCAACAGGAAATTATCTGCTGATTGACAATTTTAGCAATGGCTCTGTAGCACCAGTACTCTATAACGTAACAGAAGGAAGAAGATACCTGGGCGATATTACGAGCAACCCCGGTAAAGTAAGGTTTGTATTGCCGGCTTCTACACTTGCTAACAGGAACTTCATCCTCATAAGCCAGGAAACAACTAATATCAGGACGGTTTCTTCGTTTACTTCAAAAACATTTTTAAACCTGGCTAATGCTGCCAACCAGGGAGAATATATCATTATCTCTCATCCTTCGGTCTATAATGATCCATCAGGAACTAACCAGGTAGAATTATATCGTCAGTATCGTGCTTCTGTAGCAGGTGGCGGGTATAATGCAAAAATTATAGATATCAATGAACTGCAAGATCAGTTTGGGTTTGGTATTTACAAACACCCATCATCTATAAGGGAATTTGCCCTGAATGCGATTGATAACTGGTCTGTCAAACCAAAATATATAATGCTGATTGGAAGAGGAATTTCATATAATAATTACCCTACTCAGGCAACCCCGGCAGATTATTTTCAACTAAATTTTATTCCTACGTTTGGTTGGCCTGCTGCAGATAATTTACTGACCGCTCGACCCGGTTTGATTGCCCCTACAGTTCCCATTGGAAGACTGGCGGCTGTTAATGGAAACGAGATAAAATTATACCTGCAAAAGTTAAAAGAGTATGAACTAGCACAAGCAACACCAGGATCTACCATTGCTTCCAAAGCCTGGATGAAAAATTTCATGCATGTTATTGGTGGAAAAAATGAATCGGAGAGTACTTTGTTTGAGTTTTATATGAATAGATACAAGGCAATAGCCCAGGCTCCAATGATGGGGGCACATGTAGAAACATTCAAGAAAACGTCAAATGCCACAATTGAACAAGCTAATTCTGCCCGGATAGACCAGTTATTTCGTGAAGGGTTAGGTTTTATTAAATATTTTGGGCATTCATCAGCTACTACTTTTGAGTTTAACCTGAGTACACCAACGGATTACAATAATCCCGGGAAGTATCCCTTCTTTTTTGCCAGCGGTTGTAATGCCGGTGAGTATTACAGGTATGATCCTTCACGGTTGACAGGAACACTTACTTTATCAGAAAAATACATTCTTGCTCCGCAAAGAGGGAGTATTGGTTTCCTGGCCAGCACGCATTTTGGAATTCCACAATACCTGGATAGCTATAATAATAATTTTTACAAATTATTTTCAAATGAAATGTATGGTAATACTGTAGGAAATCAGATGAAGAAGAATATTGAAGATTTAGGTGGGCTAAATCCCAACCTTAATTTTTACTTTAGAATGCACCTGGAGGAAAATTCACTTCACGGAGATCCTGCATTACGCATTAATTATTCTGCAAAGCCGGATTATGTAATTGAGGAGCCACTGGTAAAAATAAATCCTAATATTATTTCTGTAGCTGATGCAGGATATACTGTGAATGTGAAGTATCAAAATATTGGTAAGTCAACAAATGATTCTATCTGGATTTCTGTGAAAAGACAATTACCGGATAATTCAATACAAACCATTTACAATCAATTAAAACTAGCCGTTAGAGATGTAGATTCTATTACTATACCAATGACAATAAGCCCATTGGTAGATAAAGGTTTGAACAAGATCATCGTAGCCCTTGATTATACAAACCGGGTTGATGAATTGTTTGAGAGCAATAACACAGTAACAAAAGAATTTTTCATTTTTGAAGATGAGCTAAGGCCTGTGTATCCTTATAATTTTTCTATCGTAAATCAAAACAACATTACGTTCTCTGCCAGTACAGCAAATCCATTGTCTACAACCAGACAATATGTAATGGAAATAGACACAACGGAAATGTTCAATTCTTCTTTTAAAAAAACGTACAATACTTCTGGTGTTGGTGGTGTGATTCAGTTTACGCCAAATAATATCACTTTTACTGATAGTACAGTTTACTATTGGAGGGTTGCTATAGTACCACAAGGAACTGCTGATTATATTTATAATTCTTTTTCTTTTGTTTACCTGGCCGGAAGCAGCACTGGTTTTAATCAGTCACATTATTTTCAGCATTTAAAATCAACTTTCTCCAATGTACAGCTGGACACTGACAGGAAATTTAAATTTACCAGTGCTCAGCGAAATATTACTATTCGTACGGGGCTTTTTCCTCACCATGGTTTTGATGTGATCTCAGTAAATGTTGATTTCACTTTAGCAGAACAATATGGTTGCCGTTACAGCTCCTTGCAGTTTACCGTTTTTGATCCATTTACCTTGAAGCTTTGGGAAAATAGAAATATAAGTGCTACAAATGGTTTGTATGGCAGCGCCACTATTTGTAATAGTCCTACCAGGAAATTCTTTGAGTTCATTTATTCTGATGCCGCTCAGCGTAAAGCTGCAATGGATTTCATAGACCTGATACCAGAGGGAATGTATGTTGGAATCACCAACCTTGGAAGAGCAGATAACAATACTTCCTTTATAAATCAATGGCAGGCAGACCAGGCAACACTTGGAACTGGAAATTCATTATACCATAAATTAAAGTCTATAGGCTTTACCCAAATTGACAGCTTTACAAGGAACCTTCCGTTTATGTATTTCTATAAAAAAGGAAGTACCAGCTTTGCGCCTGTTCAGGCTATGGGACAAACCCCTGAATCCTTTATAGATCAGGCAATACCTGTGGTTTCAAGTAATATTGAGGGTACAATTACTTCACCATTATATGGTCCTGCGGGTCAATGGCAGGCTATGCATTGGAGAGGAACATCTAATGATCCTAATCCGCCGGGTGGTTTTGAAAAGGTAGAAGTGATAGGTGTAAAAAATGATGGTACTGAAACAAGTCTTGCTATAGTGGCTCCTGCTATTGACAGTTCATTGAGTTTCGTAAATGCAGCTACCTATCCATACTTGCGCTTGAAACTGCTAACAAAAGATACCATTTATGCTACGCCAAATCAATTAAGGTACCTGAGGGTGAATGCCACTTATGTTCCGGAAGGAGCGGTTGCACCAAATATTGCGTTTAATGCACCAGATACAGTTTTCGCAGGTGAAGATTACAACTTCAGCCTTGCTTTCAAAAATATTAGTCCGGTTAAGTTTGATAGTCTTATAAAAATAAAATTCATTATTACGGATAAAAATAATGTTCCGCATCCAATTGTAATTCCACCAGGCAAGGCCCTGGTTTCCGGAGATACCTTAATGGTAAATTACAGGTTTAATACCTTGAACTATCCGGGCCAGAATACTTTGTTTATAGAATTCAATCCTGATTTTCATCAGCCGGAACAATACCATTTTAATAATATACTGTACAAAAACTTTTTTGCAAAAGCAGATGTTTTTAATCCAACTCTGGATGTAACCTTTGACGCCGTTCATATCCTAAACAGGGATATCGTTTCATCCAATCCACATATCCTGGTGAAATTAAAAGATGAGAACAAGTTTGCGACATTGAAAGATACTGCACTCCTCAAAGTCCAGGTAAGGTTCCCGGATCAATCTCTGAGAACATATCATTTTAACAATGATACTATGCGATTCATCCCTGCTGCGCCGGGGTCTGCGGACAATACGGCGAGTATAGAGTTCAATCCATATTTCACCGAAGATGGTGAATACGAGTTAATTGTTTCAGGTAGGGATGTCAATGGTAATAAAGCAGGAAATCTTGATTATAGTGTTATCTTCTCTGTGATCAATAAGCCGATGATCTCTAATCTGCTGAATTATCCGAATCCGTTTACTACTTCTACAGCGTTTGTATTTACGCTTACAGGAAATGAAATCCCACAGAATATGAGGATTCAAATACTAACTGTAACCGGGAAAGTTGTTCGTGAGATTACTCAGAATGAACTCGGACCAATACATGTGGGTAGAAATATTACGGAATACAAATGGGACGGTACAGATATGTATGGCCAGAAACTGGCAAATGGTGTTTACCTCTACAGGGTTATTACAAACCTTAACGGTAAAAAGCTTGACAGCTATAAAGCCAGTGGCGATGATACTGATAAATTTTTCAACAAAGGCTACGGGAAAATGTACCTGATGAGGTAAAATAATTTTTATAAAAAATTAAAAAACAGGCTGTACAATTGTGCAGCCTGTTTCATTTTTATCTGGCTGGTTTAAGCGGTCTTTTTTTAATACCATTACCTTTGCTGCATATAAAAGTAAAAAAGAAGAAATGGCAAAAATTGCAATCAATATAGCAACGGGAAGTTTGCAAAAAGAAGAAGTGATCGTGGGGATAGACCTTGGTACTACAAATAGTCTGATTGCCATTATTCATCCGGATACCAGGCAGGCAGTTGCATTAAAAGAACACGATGGCTCATCAATTGTGCCATCAGTGATTTATTTTGGTGATGCTAATGAAATATTGGTGGGAGATAAAGCAAAGCAACACCTGGTTTCATCACCAGAAAAAACGATTTTCTCCGTTAAAAGGCTGATGGGTAAAAGCTATAAAGATGTCTCCGATAAAAATATTCGTTTTTCTTATAAAATAATTGATGATGCTGACAGGCTTGTAAAGATCAAAGTCAACGAGAAATTTTATACACCCGTAGATCTATCAGCCTTGATTCTAAAAGAACTGAAAGAAAGAGCCGAACATATTTTAAAAACCCCGGTTACCAAAGCGGTAATTACAGTTCCTGCTTATTTTAATGATGCACAAAGACAAGCTACCAGGGATGCAGGAAAACTTGCAGGATTAAATGTGTTGCGGATCATTAATGAACCAACAGCGGCCAGCCTGGCTTATGGGATAGGGCTAAACCCGGCAGAAGAAAAAACTGTGGCTGTCTATGATCTTGGCGGTGGAACTTTTGATGTTTCCATCCTTCATATCCATGATGGTGTTTTTGAAGTGTTGTCTACGCATGGTGATACCTGGCTGGGAGGTGATGACCTTGATGCAGCAATACAGAATTATTGGAAAAAAAACAATGCTGATCTTGATAAGCTTACCAATGAAAACGATCTGCAGGCGCTACGGTTGAAAGCAGAAGAAGCAAAAAGACAATTAGGAGATCATGATACTTATAAGGATAAACTAAACGATACTGAACTAAATCTTACCAGGGAGGAATTTGAACAACTTGCAGAGCCATTGATCACCAGAACAATTGATTCCTGCAGGTCTGCTTTGAAAGATGCTGCCTTAGCCAAAGAAGATATCAGTAGTGTAATCATGGTAGGAGGTAGCACAAGAATTCCTTTGGTAAAAAAAATGGTTTCAGAATTTTTCGGTTCTCCTGTGAATGATACAGTCCATCCGGATGAAGTAGTGGCACTTGGTGCGGCTATTCAATCGGATATACTTGCCGGTAATAACAAACAACTTTTATTGCTTGACGTTACTCCCCTAAGTCTTGGTGTAGAAACTGCAGGAGGATTAATGGATGTTTTGGTGCCGAGAAATGCGAAAATACCCTCTTCTTCTTCCCGCCAATATACTACACAGGCAGATGGCCAATCTGGAATGATAGTAAGTGTATTCCAGGGAGAAAGAGACCTGGTAAAGGATAACCGAAAGCTGGCTGAATTTATATTGAAAGGAATACCAGCCATGCCCGCCGGCCTGGCAAAGGTGGAGATCAGTTTTTTAATTAATGCTGATGGAATTCTCACAGTTACAGCAAAAGAATTGCGCAGCGGTGTGTACCAGGAAATAGAAGTGAAGCCACAATATGGCCTTACCGATGATGATGTAGAAAAAATGTTATTGGATTCTATGACAAATGCAACGGCAGATATTGCAGCCCGTGCATTGGCAGAAGCTGTTACAGAAGCGGAACAACTGCTAAAGACTACGGAAAAGTTTTTAGTGAAGAATGCACAGGCACTTTCTAAAACCGAACTCATGAAAACGGCAGACGCCATGCAGGCACTACAACTTTCCCTAACATTAAATGATAAAGACCTGATAGCCTCAAAAACTGAAACACTAAATGATATATCACGTCCATATGCAGAGCGTATTATGGATTCTGCCATCTCTACTGCTATGAAAGGGAAGGAGATTTAGGTTTGTAAAAGATTAGTAATAGAATGAGGGCAATAAAAAAGATCAGGCTGGCTAACATTGCATAAAGTACAATTGTAGGACGAAATACAGCGGATGCTTTTTGTTCATTAACGCCAACAGGTATTTGTATAAATCCATTCCAGGATACTACTTGTTTCCCATTTTGATCTTTCCAATGTGGATACCAATTTTGCAGTAAAATAATTGAATCAGGTTTATTGTTATTTGCAGTAAATGAGAAACGATTACCCGAAAACGAATTTACCTGAAGGTTCCCTGAACTGTCTTCCAGAAATGCATATGGTTTTTGTAGCAGGTAAGTTTGTTCTGCATGCGATCTAATAAAATAATTTTGTGCCGAGGTCAGAACGATCGGGTAGAGTATAGGACTGGTACTACCAATATTTTTACTATACATACTCCAGTGTCCCAATAGTTCAGTTTTCTCTGGTTCTTCAGCAATGTCTTTAAGTTGAATTAATGCTGGGATAGGTAGGCCTTTTGGAGATGTATTGATCACCTGTTGTACTTGTGCAACGGAAGTATTTCCTACACCGGTGAATGGGACATTGATCAATGTGGCCATAATCAAATCAGCTAATACCAGCAAAAAGACAAATTTGAAATTCCGTTTATTAAAACTTTTGATGAAGAAAAAGAGCAGTAATATTTGAATGGGTGCCTGCAGAATAATTGTATCATAGAAACTAATAAGATTCAATATTCCTTTCATGTTCATTGGGGAATTCAGCTCACCCCGTTGGAAAATAAATGAGTATATAAGGCTCTCTTGGGTTACTGAAGCAGCGATAATTGCCCATAAAAAAAACATGATTACAGCAGCGAAAAGTATTTTGAAAACCAGGACCAGTTTAATGAAAATATTTTCTTTTATTAGTTTTTCAAACTGAACTGCAGCAATAATTATAAAACATAAAAGAGAAAAAATCCTGAACTCTCCGTTCAGCCTCACGTAGCCAATAAACGGAAGGAAATTGTAAGACAAAGTTTTAAAAATCCCACCTGAGGCAAGGAGTGCAAACAACATTCCTGCAACGAATAAAAATTTTTGTAACCGAGTTTTTTTTCCAATTAAAAACACGATCAGAAGTGAGACAGCCAGTAATCCTATATAACAATTCCTCATAGAGATATCTGTCAGGAAAAGTGAATCGTTTTTGGTTGTAGCAAAAGGAAAGATCAAACTGATCCAGGAACTTAATGAAGTGGGGGTGAGTAAAGATTCAGACAAAGAAATTTTTTCACCTCTTGTCATCCAGG
>JBBQYS010000072.1:0-16412 GCA_038208485.1 Chitinophagales bacterium | reverse complement strand
GGCAACGATTTCCATTCCGTGTTTCTTATTCCTAAAAAGTCGTTGTGCCTCGAAACCAATTCTCATAACTACGATGTTTGGGTTGATGTTGATTTAGACGTCTGAATTACTACTGTTGCTGAAATTCCAGGCTACCCCCTTAAGGTAAGCATTCAAATGAGCAGTTTTTTTCTGTACCAGCAGGCTTATACAGTTTTTTGGCAAAGCAATACTGAAAAAATAGCAATAGAAAACAGCTAGTTGGAACCAGTTACTGTTGCGTCGTAAAAACAATATACGATTCCTTGTAAGGTAATACGTTTTTAGTGTGCTTTCTTTTCCTACGCTCATTGATTCTTTATGATAAATTACTGCCTCATGTTGGTAGTAAATCTTGAAGCCTGCTTTTTTTATCCGGGTACTCCAATCCCATTCTTCGTAGTAAAGAAAGAATTTTTCAGAAAACCTTCCCGTCTCATCAATTACATTCTTTTTTACCATCATTGCACAACCGTGTGCTCCATTCGTGTAACCACTATTGTTATATTGCCCATTATCTGTTTTCTTGTCGCCTATTGTACTTGTGCGGCCTGTATACATATTCATTGCATTGAATCCTGCATACTGTATCACAGTAGGGTGAAAGAAATACTTGATCTTGGGACAGGTAACTCCAATAGAAGCATCCGTTGCAAACGGTTCAAGCAGTGCTTCTAAAATATCTTCTGTAAGCTCGGTATCATTATTTACAATAAAGATGAATGCTCCCCGTGCATGTTGCATTCCCCAGTTGTTGCCAGCTGCAAAGCCCAGGTTTTTTTTGCTTAGCAGCAAATTAACTTCCGGGATGTTCAATGCCAGTATTTTTTCGGAGGGATCTTCATCAGAGTTCATATCACAAACAATGATCTCAAAATTGCGATACGATATTTTTTTTGTACTTAATAAAAATTCGCAGGTAACATCAGCCTGGTTATAATTAAGGGTTACAATTGATACAAGGGGCTGTATTTGTGCAGTAGTGCCATCCATTCAACTTTACTTTAAGCAAATTTATACATTTGCTTTTTGCATAAGTGCTGTTGGCGTTTGAAAAAGTATTTTGAGGTCACCGGCAATGGACCGGGTTCTTGCGTAATATATATCAAGCTGGATCCGTTCTTCGCTGCTCATATCTACTTTGCCACGTTTGGTAATTTGCCAAAGACCGGTGATGCCTGCGGGTGCCATAAATCTTTCAGCCCACTCATTGGTTGTAAGTGTAGACGCTTCGTACAATGGCAACGGACGATTACCAACGATGCTCATATCACCTTTTAATACATTAAAGAGTTGTGGTATTTCATCCAAGCTGCTGTTTCTCAAAAATCTGCCTAATTTGGTGATCCGTGGATCATTTTCCAATTTGAAGAAATGTGGCTGAAGGTTTTCAGTATTATACATGTTTAGTGACGCAAGTTCTTCTACTTTCTGTTCAGCATTAGCCTCCATTGTTCTAAACTTATAGAAGATGAAAATCTTAAAGCCTTTGCCGGCCCTAAAGGACCGGTAAAGAATGGGGCCTCTAGAATCAATTTTAACGGCAAATGCAATAAAAACCACTACCGGTAACAGTAAAATAATTGCTAGCCCGGAGATCAGGATATCCATCAACCGAACAAATAAGTTATGGGCGATTTTGGTTAGGTGATTTTTTTTACGGGGAGCGTTAACCTTTGGGTTCTTAGCATTAAGTGAACTAATAAACCGGGCTTTATAATGAAGCCGGGCATACTTTTCCTGGATATTTACCACATCATCTACCAGCTTTTGTCTGTAAAGCTGTTTTATACTTACTTCTTTTAGCGCAGCTTCATTATAAATGACAGGAATATCATTGAACGCCTCGGCCGTTAGCCAAACTTTGAATTCTACCAGGGCAACCTGGTTCAAAGGAAGGTTAAGGATAATTAATTCGGGCCTTTCTTTTCTTAAGAGCTCTTTAGCTTCTGAATATCCTCCACAAAGTGTACATGTATCTTTGAAAAACTGCAGACACTCTGCAATATTTTGATTATCAGGGGAAACAACTAAAATTGATAAGGTTTCCCGGGCTCCTGCGTTTGTACCTATACCAAATGTGGAATTGGGAAATGCGGCTTTAGGTGTAATTGAGGTAGACATAAACATTCATTAAGGATTCCAGTTCAAGTTAGAGAAAAAATGGTAATTAATGGATGTGAATTAATACAGGGAAAGACCGGGATTAAAAAATATTCATGTTAAAAGAAAATCGGTTCTTTTTAACCTCTTTTCCCTCACTCATTGTCATGTTTTTAACACTATCTGACAAATATACGGGATCGAACGGCTTGGTGAGAAAAAGTGACACACCTAACTGAACAGTTTTATTTTTTAGGGTTTCGTCATCTGAATTTGAAATAACAACTGTCCGAATCTTATTTAATACTGAGCTGGAAGATATATGTTCGAGGAATGCGTAATTGTCAGAATCTGCATTTTCTATATCCAAAATAATTACATCTTTATCCAGATCTTGTTGAAGATGGCTTATAGCCTGACCGTAATCAGGAACTGATGTAACAATAAAATCTTTTTCCAAAACTGTATTCATTAAGAAACTTAACGCACTACAGTCCTCAATTGTGAGAATTGCTTTTTTTACCACGATTATAGGTTTTTATAAAGCTGCTGGGTGAATATTACGATTCTTCAGAGGGATAATGGTTGTAATAACAGCTTTAAAGTGGCTATTCTATGTATTATATTAGTTATTAATAAATACAAGTAGATATCAGAGTATACTAAATTGGAGATAGGTTGTTTTTGGTAGGAATTGAGACAAAGGATTGTGTTAAACACTAACACTAAGTTGTAAAACTATGACAAATAATTAATAAAATTTTTTTTTTATTTCTTTTTTTTCGAATATTCATTCCAAGGATACTTAGAAAGGTAAGGTAAATATCAGGCTATTTTTCTCTTAGCCTTATCCCAAAGCACAGTTTGCTTATTGGCGTTGAAGCGGCTAAAACCAATATACAAGGCAATATTCATAAAAACAAAATAGTAGGGGATATACAGCAACTTGACTTTAATATTTTTTGCAGCGAATAGCCACCCGATTGTTGCTGCAAAATAAAATAAGAACTGACCAAACAGTAACAATGCATACAGGTGATTGCCCGGCTCGTTTGCAAAAATTGTTATATTGAGCAGTAGTATAATAGGCAACAATACCGGACAAACAATCCAACGCAGCACCCGGTGAGAAAAATATTGAAACGTTAATTTGCCATACTTGAAAACGTTCAAAAGTTCCTTTAAAAGCACTACAGACTGAAAACCTCCTGCACTTATCCTGATCTTTCTCTTCTGCTCCTCCTTCATAGACAAAGAAGGGGCCTCCGATGCAAAGGCTTTTGGCTCGTATAAAACCCTGTAGCCTTTTTTGCAGATATTCATCGATATCATGAAATCATCGAGCAGGATATTGCTTTCGACCGTCTCAAACAATGCGGTTCTGATTGAAAATAACTCGCCTGCTGCACCCACAACCGTATAAAAAGAGGAATCTAATTTTTTTAGAAAGGATTCATACTTCCAATACAAACCTTCTCCTGCACTGGCCGATCCACCATCTACACTTGTGTTATTGATCTTCTTTTCCCCGGCAACAGCACCTATTTGCTCATCTTGATAATGTTTGATAATTTCTTTTATGCAAGCGGGATTTAATGACGTATTAGCATCACAAAAAATAACAAAAGGCGAAGTTACGTGAGTCATTGCCCGGTTAATAGCTGCTAATTTGCCCCTTCTTTCGGGCTTGTGCAGCAATTTTATCCTTGGATATTTTTGGACGATTTCAGGCCCGTTATCATCAGAACCATCTGTTATAAAAATGATCTCAAGCTTCTGATCGGGATAATCCAGGGCAAAACAGTTGCGAATTTTCTGCTCCAGGATGTCAGCTTCGTTATAAGCCGCCACCAGCAGTGTTACGGCCGGTTCAAATGCTGTTTTTTGTTGAGGAAAGGTTTGCGCATTTCCCTTAACTACTTGTCTAATTTTTAGATAAATCCACAAGATAATTCCATACCCCAGGTAGCTGTAAAAAACAATAAGCAGGGAGATCCAGAAAATAATCTTTATTATTAACATTGAAGCATTTGTGGGCTAAAACCTTGATGGAATTTAGCCTTTTAGATATTGTGATGAACTATGCAGTAAAATTAATTGATAGTTACCTAAAATATATTTGTTAGAACGAATAATTTTTACAAATTTTGCAGTATCCTCTTGAACCGTAATTCAAATTCCTACGTAATTGCCTTGATAAAATAGCACTTTTCAGAGTATGCAATTCTTATTCAATATCTTCTTTTAAATTATAAAGACCCCAAGAAAATCTGATTTCCTGTATACCACCTTACATTAAAAAAACAGGAAATGAAAAATTTAGTTACATTTTTGGCATTTAGTTTCATGCTTGTATTAGGCTCAAACGCTGTGAATGCTCAACCCAATGTACTTGATCCTAACGACCCGGATGTTTTATTTACTACCTCCAACCAGCCAGCCCAGCCAGCCTGGAATAATTACAACATTGTTAAATGGGGGCACAAAGCCCGTTTAAGCTGGAACCCCTATTCGAAAGGATACAAATCTTATTACTACCAAAATATGGTCTTTCGGTTGAAGTTCCCGAAGACTTACCAGCATAATGTTAATGACGGAAAGAAATATCCGTTGTTTATATTCTTCCTCGGCAGGGGTGAAGCCGGCGATATTTATGATAACGAATACCAATTATTGCATGGCGGTGAGTTGCATGCAAATAAGGTGAATGATGGAACCTTTGATGGATTTCTTTTTTATGCTCAGAGTACTACCGGAAATTCTCAGGATTATTTTCCACGTATTTCCAACATTATTGATTCTTTGATAAAATATGTGAAAGTTGATATTGACAGGGTAATCGTAAGTGGACTTTCTGCAGGAGGACAAGCAAGCTGGGATTTTGTATCCAATGCAGGGTATGCCAGGAAAACTGCTGCTTGCTTACCAATTTCTGCGGCCTCAACAAATTATCCAAATTATTATGATAATTTCCTGACAATCCCTATCTGGACAACTAATGGTGGCCAAGATGCTGCGCCTGCTCCATATACGGTTGACTATGTAGTAAATTCTTTCAGAGCCAGGGGTGGAAATATCCGTCAAACTTATTTTCCTAGTATGGGACATGGCGTATGGAACAGCTTTTGGTCCGAACCTGATTACTTTCCATTTTTAAATGTGCAGCACAAGGCTAACCCATTGGTATATTTTCAGCGAAGTGAATTTTGCCCAGGGGAGACTGTTTCAGTAAAACTTGCATTACAGCCAGGCTTTTATGCTTACCAATGGGATAAAAACGGTTCAGTTATTACATCTGCAGTTTCAAATGAATTAAATGTAAACAGTTTTGGAACATACCGTGGAAGATTTAAAAGAACAGCAACGTCTTCCTGGTCTGATTGGTCTCCTATTCCTGTAGCTGTTTCAGAAAAACAAGCTACCTTAACGCCCCCTATCCAGATCAATGGCATATTTAGTAGCATTTTACCTTCAGTAGATGGAAAAACCACTACTCCTTTAATTGTTCCCGGAGTTTATTCAGCTTACGAATGGAGAAGAATTGGTGATAATGCCTTAGTGAGCAGCACCAGTACTTACGATGCGCCTATTGGGTCTTATAAAGTAAAAGTTACTGAGCAATTTGGCTGCAGTAGTTCTTTTTCTGATCCCTTCAACGTAATTGCAGCTCTTGGAACTAACGTGCCGGACAATATTACCAACTTTAACGGAGCTGCATTGTCCAACACTTCCGTTCAATTAGATTGGAATGATAATCCTGCTCCTGTTTATAATGAAACAGGATTTGAAATTTACAGGAGCACTACTTCGGGTAGTGGATATAAAATGGTGACTAAAACAGCAGCAGATGTATTAACATATGTTGATGCATCCCTGCAATCTAATATTACTTATTACTATAAAATCAGGGCTGTTAATAATAATGGTGCTGCACCAGTTAGTAATGAACTGCCCGTAACTACAAAGGCCGACATTTTAGCGCCAACAGCACCCTTAAATCTGCGTGTAACTCAAACTTCCATGTCATCTGTATCGCTTGCCTGGGATGAGTCTACTGATGATGTTGGGGTTTACAAATACGATATTTATATTAATGGAGCCAAGGCATTTATTACCGAAAATACATCTATTGTAGCGGGTAATTTAGATTCATTACAAACTTATTCATTCTTTGTAAGGGCACGGGATCTTGCGGGAAATGCATCACCTAAAAGTAACCAGGTTAGCGCAATTACTGCTTTCCAGGGCTTAAATTATAAATACTATCAGGGAAGTTGGGATGTTCTTCCAGACTTTAATGCGCTAACACCTGTTACTTTAGGCAATACTCCTAATGTTGATATCAGCGTTAGGTCAGTTAATGATAACTTTGGTTTCCTTTGGGAAGGTTACATCACCATACCAACCACTGGCTCATATACTTTTGAAACCCGCAGTGATGATGGAAGTAAATTGTATATCGGAACTTATAATCACACCAGTACCGCTCTGGTAAACAATGATGGCTTACATGGTACTCAATCAGCAACAGGTACGATAACGCTTGCCGCAGGTTCTTATCCTATTGCTATTACATTTTTTGAAAAAGGTGGTGGCGAAGCTATGGAAGTGTATTGGCAAAGTAGCGCCGCCGGAATCATTCGCCAGAAGATACCAAACAGTGCCTTCACGGACAATGTATCAATTCCACCTTCAGCCCTACCAATAGAGCCGTCAAATTTATTGGTAACTGCCGCTTCCTATAAGCGTATTAATCTTTCGTGGACAGATAATAGCAACAATGAGACAGGATTCGAAATTGTTCGTTCTACCAGTGCTGGCGGAACCTACATCCCCGTAGGCACAACCGGGGCAAACGTAAACAGCTATGCAGATACTGCAGGACTGGCATCAAGCACCACTTACTGGTATAAGATCAGGTCTATTAACCAAAGTGGGCAATCAGATTTTATTGCCAGGTTAAAAGGCGCATGGGGCTTAAATGTTGATTACAATGACGCTAGCGGTAATAATAATAACCTTACCTCCGGAAGCAATCCTGCTTTCAACACTACTGATAAGGTAGAAGGGTCGGCTTCGTTATCTCTAAATGGAAGCAACCAATATGCTGATATGCCTTTTAGTGCAAACCGGGCTTTCCCGAGTGATAGCTATACATCCCGCACATTTGCCGCATGGGTTAAACCAAATTCATCTACAATTACATCAACAAATGAGTTAGTAGTTGACATGGGTGGTTCAGATAACGGCCTGTCTCTAAGATTTAACAGCGGCAGCCTGCAAGCAGGTATTGCTAGCAACAACAACAGACAAACAGCCATTTTAAATAATATTGCTTCAAATGCTTCATGGGTTAGCGGTAGTTGGAACCATGTGGCGGTTGTTTACAACGTTAATGTTCTTAAACTTTTTGTAAATGGAGTAGAGAAAGTTTCCACTAACCTGCCGTTTACTTCTGTAGGGAGCTCTACTAACAGAAGCAGACTTTGTGCAACAAATTCGTCGAATGCTTTTAACTCGTCTACTTCTAACACTAACTTTGGCGGATTAATTGATGACGTTAATATTTACGATGAACCTATGGCAACACCTGGATTGATGGCATTAATGAATCAAGCTTATGGATCTGCTACCACAATGAATGCACCTGCTCCTCCTGTTGCACCAACTGCAACTTCGGCAATTGCTTTATCTACTAATAGCATCTCGTTTGTATTTGCTGATAATTCAAATAACGAGATTGGCTTTGAAATATTCAGATCGGTTGGTAACACCAATAATTTTAAGTTACTGACCTCTTTGGCCGCAGGTAATACTGCAAGTGTAAACTATGCTGACAACAACCTTTTCTCCAATACCACATATTATTATAAAGTGAAAGCATTGGGTGAAGTAGGAGAGTCTTCTTTCAGTGGAGTAGTTTCAGCAGCCACACTAAATAATACCCCGGTGTTTACATTGGTAGCCAATTTTTCAATGAGGTATGATGCGCTGAAAACACAAACAATTCAAGCAGTTGATGAGGATGTGGAGGCACTGAGCATTACAGCACGGATACCGTTACCTGCATTTGCCGTTTTAAATTCAACAGGCAACGGTTCAGCCAGTTTAGTATTGAATCCAGGTTCAAGTGCCAACCAGGGCTCTTACCCGGTATCATTAATTGTAACAGATAGTCATAACGGAAAAGATACCCTCGATTTCACAGTTGTTGTAAACAGCAATTATACACCTGTTATAGCACCAATTAACAATGTAACGATGAATGAGGGTACCGCTAATAATTTTGCGATCAGTGCTACCGACCAGGATGGTAATAATACGCTCACATGGGCACTTACCACAGCGCCATCATTTGTTAGCCTTTTGGATAACGGAAATGGGGCAGGCAGTATAACAATGACGCCGGGATTTGCAAACTCGGGCACGTACCCTGTAACAGTATCTGTTAGTGACGGAGCTGGTGGGTTAGCAAGTAAAACATTTACGCTTACAGTGAATGAATTTACACCAGTTGTTGAAAAAGTATACATGAGCATGAAATATTATAGTCCTAATGCTCCTTCACCTTGGAACAATATAGGTACACCTAGTAGTAACAATTTGCTAAACAGTAATGGTCAGTCAACAACTATAGGTATAGATTTCTTAGGTACGCCTTGGAATGCTGGTGATGCTGGTGCAGTTACAGGAAACAATTCTGGTGTGTACCCGGATGCAGTAATAAAAGATTATTTCTGGTTTGGCGCTTACGGCGCTCCGAATACTATAAATGTGAACCTGAAAGGGCTAAACACTTCTTCGAAGTATAATGTTACCATTTTTGGTAGTAGCGCCTGGACTGGTTTGGGAAATAACGGCACAACTGTTTACACCATTAATGGAGTACAAAAACCATTGTATGTTGATAATAACAAGCAGAACACAGTTACATTCAGTTCTATTGTGCCAAATGCATCGGGCATTATTGCACTAAACCTGAGCAAAGGTGCAGCTACGCCATATGGTCTTATTAATGCCATAGTAATTGAAAAGTCAATTGATGATGGTACTGCACCAGTATTGCCTACCAACCTGGTTGCTCAGGCATTGTCAAATGGTACGGCTCGATTAAGTTGGAAAGATGTTGCATACAATGAGGATAGGTACCTAGTTTACCGGGCAACCAACGCTGCAGGACCATTTACTTTATTAAATGCTGGTGCAACCAATGCAAATGATAGCACCTATATTGATGTGACTACTGCAAGCAACACTACTTATTATTATAAGGTAGAAGCTACGAATGTTCATGGCACATCGGGGCAAACAGATGCTGTAAGTGTTGCTTTGGGCAATAAGGCTCCAGCATTAAATGCAATAAACGATTTAATTGTAAAAGCAGGTACAAATGCCGTAGTAAACATAAATGGCATTGATGACCTCACAGATATTTTAACGGTTAGTTTCACTGGCTTACCGTCTTTTGCAAATTATCAAAGTACTGGAAACGGAAAAGGTAACATCAACTTTACACCAACTGTAAATGATCTCGGAATTTACCCTGGTGTGGAAGTAACAATAACAGACAACAACGGTGCATCAGTTTCACGAAGCTTCAAAGTATCTGTAATAGAAAACGAGGTAAGATCTGTATATGTGAACTTTGGTGTGCCAGGTGGCACTCCGCAACCCGGAACATGGAACAATTTCATGACATACCCGTATGCAAACTTACCGCTGTCTTCTTTAAAAGATGATGCTAACGTAACGACAAGTTTCAGCGTACGGCTGTTGCAGCAGTGGGATGGTAACTTTGCCTACGGCATGGTTAACGGAGAAAACAAAGGAATATTTCCTGATAATGTTTTAAGAAGTAGTATTTACACAACCAGCAACACAGCGAGGAGTATTCAAATAGATGGTCTGAATCCGGCCAAGCGTTACAACATTGCATTTGTTAGCTCTCATAATTCAGGGCCAAGCGCACAGGTTACTTTTGTTAATGCAGCCCAATCGGTTTTAGCCGAGTCGAGGTACAATAGCAATAAATCTGAGCAATTAAATGGCATTGCGCCCAATGCTTCAGGTACAATTGTGGTTACCGCTACAAAAGCAGCAGGTGCTTCATTTCTTAACCTGAATGCACTGGTCATACAGGAATACGATGTAGCTGTACCTGTAGTTAGACCTTACTATCTTTTTGCAGAATCTATGCTTGATGCAAATAAGGTTAAGTTAACCTGGGCAGATAGATCTGCAAATGAAACAGGTTTTAGAGTATATCGTGCCACTTCGGTAAATGGTGCTTACACCCTTGTAACTACAACAGCTTCGAAGATTACTACGTATACTGATAATGGTGTAAGTCCAAACGTTCGGTATTACTATAAAATAATGGCAGTTAACGGGGCTCAGTTAAGCAACTATTCAAATATTGCTTCTATTGTGTTGGCACCAAAACAAGTGTACATTAATTTTAACGCCAATTCAGCCCAGAATGCAGGTACTCCATGGAATAACACTAATGGCCCATCGGTTGAAGGAGCAACCTTTAGCAACCTTGCAGACAATGCATCAGGCAACAGCGGTTACCAACTTGAAATAACTAAGGAGTTCAATGGTACAGGCTTTGCCGGAGCTACCGGAGCTGGTATTTTTCCAAGCAATGTGATGGAAAGCAATTACTGGACTGATGCAGGGCAACTCTCACAGGTTAAGTTCAGCAATTTAGATATTCGTAAGAAGTACAGGATCGGTTGCTTTGGTAGCGCTATCTTCCAGGGTTATTCGTTTGCAAATTACACTTGTAACGGAAAGACCGTTCAGCTCAATAGCTTCACCAATAATTCAAAGGTCGTTTACCTGGATAACCTGGTTTCCGAAGATGGAGAATTGATAGTAGATGTTCGTACTGCAGACGGATCACCTTATAGCTTCACTGGTGCATTTACCATCGAGGCTTACGATGACCTCACACCGTATGACCCACCATCATTAAACGGTACAAACCCATCCATTACACCAGATGCTCCTGTAGGCAATGGTGACATAACTGCAAGGAATATTACTGTAAATAATGCGGGTGAAGCAGTATTCGGTCCTGCACTACCTGCGGCAGAAGAACTGGTAGCGGACGCTAAACCAAATATATCGGTATTCCCGAATCCCTTTACAAATAGGATTGACGTTGCTGTAAATAGCAATAAACCGGCGGCCGTTACAGTAATGCTCTATGACCTTAATTCAAGGCTGGTGTATAAATCAGCCTCCATACAACAACAGGCGGGTGTCAATAAGATTTCAATAAATCTACCTACCAATGCTTCCTTGTTACCAGGTAGCTATCTGGTAAGCATTATGATAGATGGCAAACTAGTCAAAACCGTTAAATTAATAAAAGTCAACTAAGGAAGACCAACTATTAAAAAAAATCTGGTACCTTTTGGGTGCCAGATTTTTTTTAATTTGAACAACCTCAAAAACTAAATGCGATGGATCTGTTATATTTTATAAAAGTACTTTTCCGAAAAAAATGGATCATTATTGGCCTTTCGTTTTTAGCTGTGGTAACAGCATTCTTTGTTCTCATTAATAAGCAGCAACTTTATACATCTGTTGCTCAGTATTCAACCGGTTTTACTGCAGAGAAGGTAAAGCTGGTTGACGGAACAAGTGCGATAGATCTTTATATAGTTGATGTTCGATTTGATAATGTAATTGAAACGATCAAGTCCCCGCAGGTATTAAGCAGGGTATCCTATTCATTACTGCTCCATGATCTAATGAACCCTTCGTCTGCCTTTGTTACGTTAACACAATCAAAAAAAGAAACGGCTTTATACAGAGAAGTTAACAAAGACAGCGCCATAATTATACTCACAAATAAGTTAGCAAATAATGAAATATTAAGAACTGATATTAGAGCAGAAAATGGCCTTGCTGAATATTTGAAATTATTTGAATTCGATTATTTCAGCATACTGGAAAAATTGATGGTTAACAGGGTGGCTCGTACTGATTATCTGGATATAATTTATAGTTCACATAATCCTTATCTGTCAGCTACAGTGGTCAATTCTATTGGGCAGGAATTTTTAAATTATTATAGAGGACTAAATTTAAGACGCACTGGAGAAAATGAACAAAGTATAATAGGGCTTGTTGAAGCACAACAGCGGAAAGTTGATAGCCTTGGACAAAAATTACTTGCCGAAAAAATAAGTCAGGGTACTATTGATCCACTTAGCCGTACAACCAGCGCAATGGAAACTGTTACTGAATTAGAATCCCGGCTTGCAGAGGAAAAAGGAAAATACAATCAACACAAGAACAGGTTAGAATACCTTACGGCCCGTTACAATTCCCTTGCAAGTGTCTCGTCATCTTCAAGTAGCAACGACGAAGTGGTGAAATTGATAAACAAAAAGAACCAGCTTGTTGATGAGCTTTCCAGGAAAGGGGGTAACGATCCTGTGCTGGAGAAACAGATTAATGATCTTAGGTCAGAGATCAATTCAAAATCTAATGTAGGTTCAAATAAATCTAAAACAAAAGGCGATCTCGATGATCTCTCTATCCAGATTAATGAAGAAAGGGCTTTATTGAACGCATCTAAAACCACAATAGCTGACTATGACGGGAGGATCAGAAGATATATGGGGATGACAAATGTTAACCCCGGAAGTGGTATTAAAATGGACGCCATTCAAACGCAGTTGGATATGGAAAATAAGCAATTGGGCAATGTAAAGGAAATGTACAACCAGGTGCAGGGGCTTGCAAAAGATGATCCTACTTCTAACTTTATTCAAACAAGGGTAGGACAGCCGCCAGCAGAGCCTAATACCAAAAAGACCATGCTTAAAATGGCGTTGTCAGGAATATCTGTTTTCTTTCTTTCAGCAGTTTTTTTCATATTTCTTGAAATTTTCGATTCTTCGGTTAAAACACCAGGTATGTTTGCCAAGGCTACGCAGAGTAAAGCGGCTAATGTTATTAACTTTATTAACCTTAAACGAAGGAGTGCTACAGATGCTATTATTGAAGAAGGTACGGTTAAGGAACAGCGAAAGATACTTGTGTTTAAAAATAATATTCGTAAGCTCAGGTACGAACTATTGCATTCCGGTAAGAAGATATTTCTTTTTACCAGTACTCAAAGAAAAACCGGCAAGTCAACAATAGTGCAGGCACTTGCTGCAAGTTTACTATTGAGTAAAAAGAAGGTGCTTATCATTGATTTCAATTTTGCGAATAACACATTAACCAATTTTTTTGGTACCGACGTTTTCATCGAGGATGTGGCCAGTAATAATTCCTATACAATTGATAAGAAAATTTCCACAGGAAAAACATCTTATAATGATCTTGAAATAATAGGTTGTGCCCAGCACAATACAACACCAAGTGAGGTGTTATATAATCTCGATGTAAATGCTTTCTTCAGAAATCTGAAACTGTCATACGATTTTATTTTAATGGAAGCGGGAGCCCTTAATAATTATGCTGATGCCAGGGAACTGGCTGCATATGCTGATGGCATTTTTACTGTTTTTTCCGCTGACTGTTCAGTTTTACCAGTAGATATGGAATCATTAAATTTCATTTCAAAAGAAATGAAAGAAAAAGATATGGGCCTGGTTTTAAATAAGGTGTTAACAGAAAATATTAACTCCTGATTACCTGATAATAGTTGCTAATGAAAGCTGTACGACAAACCTGGATAGATTACGCCAGGGGAATTGCCATAATTCTCGTGTTGTACAGGCACGTATTTGAGGGTATAAAAAATTCAGGCATTTCTATTGCAGAATACCTTCCCATTGAACATGCCAACATCCTGTTTTTTAGTTTCCGCATGCCTTTGTTCTTTATTATTTCTGGTTTTTTTGTGGCTGGTAGCCTTGCAAAGCGTGGGTTGAAGTTGTTCGTTAACACCAAAGCCAGCCTTATTCTATACCCTTATTTTCTCTGGGGGATACTGCAGATTACCATTCAGTTGGTTTTAAAGGACTACGTTAATGCTAATCGTACTGTTTACAGTTTCCTCGATTTATTGTATTTGCCAAGAGTGGTAGACCAATTCTGGTATTTGTATGCCCTTTTTAATGTGTCGGTATTGTATGTGCTTAGTATAGTTTTCTTGAAGTTTAAAGCTGTTTACAATGTTGGAGTAGGCATATTCTTTTTCTTCCTTTCAGTGCTGGCATACCAGCATAGCGTTAACCTTGGCTTTGTGGCAGATATTTTACACTATTACCTGTTTTTTGCCACTGGAGATTTATTGAGTGGTTTTGTGAAAAATAAAGATAACCTCAAGTATTTTCAGTCGTGGAAGTTGCTATTACTGGCCGCTATTCCTTTTGCAATTTCGCAATACTATTATTTGTCTAATAATCTGCCATACGCATCAATGAACTATGAGTTTGTTGAGTACTACCAGCCGGTTATTTTCATATTTATTGCGCTAACCGGCGGAGCGTTTGTAATTCTGCTAAGCTTCTTTCTGCAGAAAATAAAAGCAATTTCCTGGCTACATGTATTAGGGCGTCATTCACTGTATATATATGTAGCACATGTAATGGTTTTTGCAGCGATAAGAATATTTATGACAAGGGTACTTGGAATTTATAATGTGCCGATTTTGCTTGTAACAGGAATTATTTTCGGACTCGTTGTTCCTGTATTTATGTATAAATTATCAGTGAAATTAAGCATGAAATGGCTGTTTGAACTGGAGCCTCCTGCAAATAATAAAGTAGTTGGCAATAGTAAACTTTACCTTCACAAAAAAAATGTACAGAATATATCATGAAGTTGCGTAACCCTAAGAGTAGATTTCATCTTAAGATTGGTAAAAATGAAAAAGTACTGGATGTTGGTGGTGGTCATAATCCTCATCCCCGGGCTAATGTAGTGGTTGATAAATTTACTGATACAAACTACCACAGGAGCGGAGATATTAAAGTATTGAATAAGCAGCAATTTGTTGCAGCAGACGGGGAAAACCTTCCTTTTAAAGATGGCGAGTTTGATTATGTCATCAGTTGTCATGTGTTGGAACATGTGGAGGATCCTGTAAAATTCTTAAGTGAAATTTTTAGGGTTGGAAAGAAAGGTTACATTGAAACGCCTTCTTTGTTAGGAGAATGCCTGGCGCCAAGAGAATCTCATAAATGGATACTACACGAACACAACGATATATTATACCTTGTTGATAAAAAAGAACTGGGATTTACTTACGGTTATTATCTTGGCGAACTTATTCAGGAATATCTTCCCAAAAACAGTATTGGATTTAAAATTGCAGAAAGAACGCATCCCAACCTTATGACGGTAAGAATTGAATGGGAACACAATTTCGAATATGAAGTGGAACCAACTGATCCGGAGATCAGAAAATTTTTTACTGGGGGATGGAACGATGAATGGGGAAACGACTTCTTTCCGGAACGGTCGGCCGCCCAGGAGCTAAAAGAGGCCACTATTGCTTTTAAGGACATATGTAAAAGTATTTTTAAATCTAAAATACTTAAAAGGTAGCAAAATTAATGACAACTGAAAAAAAGAATAGCGGCTGGTTGTTGGCGGGAATTTTTAATGGTTTGCAAAAGCTGTCTGTACCAATTTTTGGAGTTATAAGCACTATGTTGCTGGCGCATCAGGCTTTAACAAAAGTAGAGATGGGAGTGTGGTCTCTTTTTCTGGTAATTACTTCTTTTGTAGAGTTGATACGGCAGGCCTTAGTTAAAACTTCCCTCATCAAATACATCAACCATAGTACCAGCCAGGAGCATAAGTTCGTGCTTTCTGCTGCGTTGTTCATGAACATTGTTGTAACCCTGGTGATTATGTTGCTCCTGCTTTTTTTTGGAGCGTTCCTCTCAAAAGTATTGGGAGCTCCGGCCCTTGAACAAATGATCTACATTTTTTTTATTGGGATGATATTGCTTATACCCTTTTCTCATTTTGAATGGATCATGTATGGCAAATCTCAATTCAGGGGATTGTTCTGGACTTTTTTTGTGAGGCAGGGCATCAGTTTGTTGCTTATTGTGGTATACCTGCTTTTTTTTAATAAAATTACACTCAACCAGTTGGTCATAATTTATTGTGGAGGAATCGTAGCGGGAATGTTGGTTGCATGGACTTTTGTAAACCGTTATCTCGAAAGAACTTTTGTGCTTTCAAAAAAATGGCTCGGTCACCTATGGCATTTTGGTAAGTATGTGTTTGGGTCAGGCATCAGTACTTTGGTGTTTTCTAGTGCATCTCAAATGATGCTGTCTCCTTTATTGGGAAGTACTGCG
>JBBQYS010000071.1:0-16539 GCA_038208485.1 Chitinophagales bacterium | reverse complement strand
TGCAGGATCCTGCTACCGGCTGGAACCCCGTAGCTGTGCTATTGTCAGTTCCATTCGTAAGCCATGGAATATAGTTTACTGTTGTTGCAGAAACTTTTGCCAATGCATTAGCCGCATCTGCTGCACCATACCAGTTGCAGGTTGCACTTACCTGCTGGCTGTTGGTACCGTTGTTTATAGATATTGAATCAGCTTCAAAACTATTGTTATTGATATTTACTATTGCCCCATTGGCAAGGTTCCCAGGACCAACATAAGGATCAATTGCAGTTCCCCCATCATACAATACTACAGAGGTGTTAAACCCATTGATGGTATTATTCAACACATTTACTACAGCATTTGAAGGTAATTTTCCCTGAGAAGCATTGTTACTTTCTGTTGTAATAAAGATCCCATTGTTAGGTACAGTAGGTAATGATGGAGGTACAGCTCCGGTTGCTGTATAGGTTAACTCGTTGTTTGAAATAGAAGAAGTAATTATTTTTCCTCCAATTCTTATTGCTGATGTTGGTGTGGAAGACGATAATGCGAAGCTTCCCGTAATATTTACTTTATTACTGTTGATGTTGACCGTACTATTTACAACGGAATTATCTAAGAAGACTCCAAATAATGATGAAGGGGAACCTGTATTTCCGGTGGCATTAAAATTAAATGTGTTGCCAATTATTGAAACGTTGGTAGTCGTTGATGGCAGCTTGGTGCCGGCTGTTACATACGTAGCTACCGAACTAGATAGTGTTTCGTTAAATTCATTATCCCTTATGATAACATTAGAGGATTCTGTAACAAAATTGTTGAAACTCATTCCCAATCTACTGTTGAATTTATTATTTGCAATTACAGCATTGGCTACTCTTTGTGTAAACATATTATACCATCCTTTATCAATAGCATTGCCAGAGAAACTAATATTATCTACGATACCACTTGCACCTAAATTAATTGGCAGAATGGTATATAAAGTTGGAGGTGCCGGGAACGAATTACCATCAATGGTAGAATTTTTAATATAGCTAACCTGAATGGCCTGGGTATTAGTTCCATCTGTTTTCAAAAAACGGTTATTAGAAATATTAAAGCCAGATGTAAC
Organism: Chitinophagales bacterium; assembly: GCA_038208485.1. Taxonomy (GTDB): domain Bacteria; phylum Bacteroidota; class Bacteroidia; order Chitinophagales; family Chitinophagaceae; genus Ferruginibacter. The sequence goes on along the minus strand of JBBQYS010000071.1, from coordinate 15,443 downwards.
AGGCATAGATGGACTGGATACCCATTTACCCATTATTGGAAGTACTGTACTACCTGAGCTTATAATGAAACGATTATTACTCAAGTCTACATTACCAAAGTCATTATTTGTAACGCTGGAATTAATTAGTGTAATTGCTGAACGTGGGCCAGGTGCAATCGTGAAACCATTAATGTTTAAGTTACTTGCGCCTATATTATAGGTAGTGCCGGAGATGACAGACTCGGCATTTCTTCCACTATTTGCGATTAGAAGATTTGCAGTGCTGTTTGGATTAATATTATAGTTTGCTCCATATATCGAAATAGCTTTATTTAAATTTTGCAAGGTTGAAACTTGGGGGTAGTTCCCTGCATCCACATATATTGTATCACCAGCTTGGGCAATACTCAATGCATATTCAATTGTTGCAAACGGAGTAGTTGAAAAACCATTGTTTACGTTGTTACCTACAGCCGTTGTAAACACATCACCTGTTTGAACACCATCATTTACATAAAATTTATTTTGTCTGCCGTTGCAGGTGCCGGGTGCAGGTTGAAAACCCGGATCAGTACTATTATCCGTAGCCGAAGTGAGCCATGGTGCATAATTTATATTACCGGATATTTTAGAAGCTATTGTTTGAGCATCAGAAGTGCCAAACCAGTTGCAGGTGGCATTTACCGCATTGCCTCCATTTTGAGCAATGGCAATACCGCTTCCTGTAAATTTGTTTTGAGTTACTAAACTATTCAAACTATTAGCAACAATGCCCTGAGATACATAGCCACTCACAAAATTCCCTGTAGCAGAGAACTGTGCTAACGCACCAAAATCATAACCCGAAAATACCCCTGCTGAAAATCCTGTATTGGTTGTGGTTATGGTATTGTTGATCATGGATGCGGTCATGCCACTACCAGCAAAATTGATCCCTATAAATTCGGCATTTATATCGTTGTTCTCTACGCTAACATTTTTTATCGCTGAAGCAACCCTGAAGAAAATGCCCTGATTCCCGTTTGTCAAATTGCAATTTTTTACACTACCGCCCGTTTGCAAAATCACTGGTGTAACACCCGGACCGCCTGTAATGGAAAGATCTTTCAAATGAACATCTGAAATATTTTGCGCAGATTGTATTACACCCTGTTCGAAAAAATCACCGGGAGGTGCAACAGTAGTCGCAGGTTTTAAGATTGAAGTCAGCGCTGCTCCCGCACCAATAATGGAGAGGCCTTTGGTAAGAGTAACCTGTTCCACATAAGTTCCGGCATCTACATATAAAGTATCGCCAGCTTTCATTTTAGTTAGTGCATAAGTTAATGTTGCAAATGGAGCCGCTGCAGACCCACTATTGGCATCGCTACCTATTGCTGTTGTGAAAAGATCTCCTGAGGTACTAATATCATTGACATAAAACTTATTAGAAAATGTAAGTTCCACTTCATTGGAATAACCGGCGCAAGAACCTGGTGCAGTTACTTGTACTTTGTACCTGCCTGTTTGCACAGCGTTATAAGTAGATGCAGTGGCACCTGGAACAACGATATTATTTCTATACCACTGATATGTATATCCTGTGCCAGTATTAGCAGTAAGTAAAAACTGGTTTTCAAATATTAGAGTAGGATTTGATGCCGGTGTAATTGTTGCAATTGTGAAAGAAGCACAATCAGCCATGCGTGTGATCCAAAAATCATAACCACCTTTATTTGTAAGGCTTGAAATATCTCCGTTAGTTGAGTTTGAATAATTTAAACTTACTATTTCGCCATTGTTATTCTTTAGAACTGCCAGCCCCCGGTCATCTCCGGTTCCTCCACTACTTTTTTGCCATTGTAAATTTCCTGTGGGACCTAATCTAATTATCCAATTATCGACGCTTCCTTTAAATCCTGAAACGTCTCCCCCATTAGCATTGGTTAATCCGCTTACTATAGATCCTCCATCAGCGGTTACTTCTAATGAATATGCCTGTTCAAATCCAGGACCGCCATAATTTTTTTCCCACAACAAGTTGCCATTTGCAGAAAGTTTTAAAATCCAAAAATCATTTTGCCCATTATTAGGGTTAGAAAAATCGCCATTTGCACTACTATTTGTGTAAGCTGAAATTATATATCCTCCATCACTCGTAGGTTTTATCATCGAGAATATTTCATTGCCTGACCCACCATAACTTTTTGACCAAATTTTATTCAGGTTTCCGTCAAACTTTTCTACGTACCCATCATTCCCTCCTTTATTTATAGTAATATCTCCATCAGCTGCATTGCTAAACCCACAAAGAATATAATTACCATCGTTAGTCTTTGTAATATAAAAGGCCTCTTCATTTAATGTAGATCCGCCAATTCTTCTTTGAGAAAGAATGGTACCGGTACTATTAATTTTTAGCGCCCACATGTCATTACTCCCTCTCGATGGTATTCCTGAAAGATCTCCATCTGTAGATTGGGTCCATCCCACAGCTATGTAATCACCGCCGGGCGTTTCTACGATAGCGTCTAGAGCTTCGCCACCAGTGCCGCCGTATGCCCTTTGCCATTGTTTATTTCCATTAGCATCCAGTTTAATGAGCCAGGCATCCTGCGCTCCTTTGGCAACTGTAATATCACCGCTTACCGGGGAATTTGTATTAGCTATCACCATATAGCCACCATCTGCGGTTTGGATAACTGCATATCCCTGGTCATTACCGGAACCACCAAAAGTTTTCTTCCATTGCACATTAAATCCGCAATCTAATTTTACTACAACAACATCATTAGAGCCATAATAAGGCAAGCCTAAAAGATCGCCATTATTATTAGTCCACGTTTGACCTGTAAAAATATAGCCACCATCTGTTGTAGCCACCATGCCTTGTCTTAAAGTCGCAGGCGCATCAAAACCATTTCCACCAAATGTGATTGCTTGTTTGATATCACCTGCATTGAAAGGTCCTGTAAAAACAGGTGTAGGGTTAACGGTTACAACTATACAGGAAGTGGCCATACCGCCGCCGCTGTTGCTTACATTCACACTATAATTCCCGCTGGCAGAAACATTGTAATCAGCCGATGAAGCACCTGCTAAAACACTTCCATCTTTATACCATTGATAGGAAATGGCTCCTGTAGAAGTTGCAGTTAATGTAACGGAATTTCCCTGGCAAAATGTAGTAGGTCCTGATGTGGTAATAGTAACGCTTTGTACTTCGTTATCAGAAACCTTTATCGCAAATGCTTCCCCATTATTGGTAAAATCTAATTGATCCCATTGGTTGTCAAAATTGGATACACCTGCTACCAGATAGCCGCCATTATTGGCTCTCGAAATAGAAACTGGATCGTCATGCAACGAACCTCCGTAATTTTTTTTCCATTTTATAACGCCATCTGCACCGTTAAGTTTTACAATCCATGTATCATGGAATCCTTTGTTTTCTGTGAAATCGCCAGGACCACCATCTGAAAATAACACAAGCATCGGATCTCCTGACGGAGAAGTGATCATATCTCTTAATTCATCATAGTTTGCACCGCCGATACTTTTTGACCATATGATTGTTCCGTTTGCTGGGGATAACTTCATTATAAAAGTGTTCCACTCATTTGTATAACCTCCGGCTAAAGGAGCAATATCTCCATTTGTAGAGTTGGAACGTCCCGCCAGGTATAAACTCCCATCAATTCCTTGTGCAATAGCATCTCCAAAATCTTCCGATGTTCCTCCATAGGTTTTAGACCACTGTTTATTTCCATTAGCATCAAACTTAACCACAAATGCATCCATAGCGCCATGGTTTCCGGCACCGTCACCATCGGTAGACCTTGTCCATCCGGAAATAGCGTAACCACCATCAGAAGTCGCAATAATTTTATTGGCCTCATCTTCTGCTGAACCACCAAATGATTTTTCCCAGACTTTGTTGCCTGCTACATCTACCTTAATTACCCATGCATTGCTTAGTCCGTTACCAGCTGATATATCACCGCTGGTACCCGACCAACTATGTGTTGCTATAACATACCCACCACCTGGAGCCAACTCGATTGAGTGAGCGTAGTCATCACCAAATCCACCATAATTCTTTTTCCATTCTATAACTCCTGAAGAAGTAAGTTTAATAACCCATAAATCACCATGTTGAGTATTTCCGATTGTACCGGGTAAATCTCCATCTGTAGAATACGAAGTAGCTGCAATAACAACCCCACCATCATTCGTTACTTTCATGTCCTTTGGATCGTCCATTTTTAAACCACCTATAATTTTCTGCCAAATCAGGTTACGGTTTGCATCCCATTTTTGAATTAAAATATCTCTCAATGCCTTTGCGCCAAGACCCGCTAAGTCACCATCGTTAGATTCTGTGGCTGCTAAAAAATAATAACTTCCATCGGTTGCTTGCTTTATAGAAATGCCTTTATCAAAACCCGAAAACTTGCGCTGAGCACCAAATGTTGAAGCCCATAATTGCGATCCCGCCGCACTATATTTTACTACAAAAGCATTTTCGTCTTTGGTGCCGTTCCAGTCATAATGCGGCACACCCGGTGCGATGGCACCAGATATCATAACCTCCCCAAATGAATTAATCGCTACTGCCGCTCCATTATCATCTGCGTAATCATCTCCAAAACGGTAATTCTTATCCCAAACTTTATTGCCGGCAGCATCTACTTTTATCACCCAACTATCCCACTTTCTGGTACCAGTGGTTAAATCATTGCCTTCGGGTGAATCACTTCTTCCTACCATGACTATACCTCCATCAGGAGTTGTTGCCAGGTTGTAGCCAAAATCAGTATATGTACCACCATAGTTTTTACCGAAAGTCTTATTTCCGGTTGCATCAATTTTTACTAGCCAATAATCATAACCTCCTTTTGCACCAATAATATCTCCATTATTAGATTGAGTAGTACCCACAAATGCCAAATTTCCTCCAGTTATGTTAACAATCCCATAGGCACGATCATCATCTGTGCCTCCGTATGTTTTCTTCCAGATCACATTTCCGGTTGTATCAATTTTAAATACAAGTGCAGCACGCCACCCTTTATTTGTCAATAGTCCCGCAACATCCCTATCGTTTGATTGGGTGAACCCCGCAATGGCAAATCCGCTGCCATCTGCAACAGGAATAATTGAGTTGCCCTGATCAATCCAAAAGCCGCCAAAAATTTTATTCCAAATTATATTGCCATTAAGGTCAAGCTTTACATACCAAACATCTTCCTCGTTAATGGTTGTTTTTATCCCTGTTAAGTTACCATTGTTGGATTTAGTGTAACCTGTAAATACGTAACCATCTGTGGTTTGGCAAATGGAATTGGCTAAATCGGTTTGAGAGCCGCCTAATGATTTATTCCATACCATATTACCCGTTGCATCCGTCTTAATTATCCAGGCATTAATATCGGGTCCAGGGTACGAAGCCGTTTGTCCGCTAATAATAAAACCGCCGTCAGAAGTTACCACTACCTGGTTTCCCTGGTCGTCACCATTGCCTCCGTAGTGCTGCTTCCAAATTACTGCACCCGATGCATTTAGTTTAAACAACCAAATATCACGCTTACCATTATTTTGAGGAAAATCACCTTCTGCTGAGCTGGAATTGATTAATACCACAGAAGTACCATCGCTTAAAGTAGCAACACTTTTGCCTTGATCTATGCCGGGTGTTTTGGCCCATTCAGGATTACCGCCTACTTTTTTTTCCCATTCAATATTTTGGGCTAAAATTTCTACATAATGAATAAACAGGCAAATAAAAACCAGGTAGATCTTTTTCATAACATTCGTTTAATAATGAGCAGTCTTGATAATATATAGAAAATGAATTCGAAATCAATTGCTGGCTTTTCTTAGAGAAGGATAATAGAGTGTTCAAAGAAAAGGTTGTTTAATAAATTATTTTGTACCTATTTGTAGGTACATTTATCTAAACCAAATCCCTGATAATTTCTAACAATTTTCTTTCAGCATTCTTCCAAATATTTCGTGAGTAGTAGAGCAATTTTTATAAAATTCACTCAGTGTATAAAAACTGCTGTCTCATCAGGATAAAGAAAGAGTGTTAGTTATGTGTTTGATTTGAACGTAAGTTGCTGCCAAAAAATTTTCTGCGCAATACCCATTTAAGGTGACAAAAGAGGCTGGATTATTATTTTTAAAAAACTAAGGGCATGTATGGGTAACACTTTTATAGTAAACAGAGGAACCACGGCTTTAAACAAGTTATTGCCTTGCATTCGTGAGCATGTAAACCAGCTGCGGAAAATTGCTGATACCATTTTTTGTAAGCATGCGCCGCCGGTGGGTTTTAACTGTTTCAATGCTTATCTCCAGCTTACGACAAATTTGCTTGGAAGATAATCCCTGCGCCACCAGCTGTGCTATTTCTTTTTCTCTTTCTGTAAGTAAAAGAGAAGGGGAAGTTTTTGGTATTTCTTTTTGAAAGATCTTATGAAAAGCCATTTGCACGGCCACCAGCATTTGGGCATCGCTGTAAGGTTTTACAACATACATCACGGGGTTTAACCCAAAAGCATTTTGTAAAGTTTTTTGATCGGAGTAGGCGGTAAGAAAAATGATCTCACAATTGTAGAGTTCTTTTAGCTGGGCAGAAAGTTCTATGCCTTTTACTTCTCCAATAATATTGATGTCACAAATCACAATGGCGGGAGCCAGCTCTGATTGGTTGCTAAGTAATAATGCTTTTGCCGCATCACGGGCAATGCCGATCACATGATGATCTTCTTCCTCTAATAATTCAGCAATGCTGGTGGCAGTAATCATTTCATCTTCTACAATAAGTATGGCGGCAGTTTGTTCCATCAGGAAATTGTATTGATCAATATTTTATAAGAAGTCCCATTTATATTTTCTGTTACCAGATTTGCATTCAGTTGTTCTACCAGGGTATGCACGAGCTTCATACCAAAGGAAGATGACATATCCTCTTTGCCGGAATATCCTTTCCCGTTGTCTGCAATTTCCAGCTCCAGCACATTGGCTTTTTTATGCACGAGTAATACTTTTATCTCCGGGTTTTCTGTATCATCAAAAGCATGCTTAAAGGAATTGGTCACCAATTCATTTACAATAAGTCCGATAGGGATAGCACGATCCACATCCATATTATCATGATTAAGATTGACCATAGTGGATACTGTTTGTTCGCTGTAGCCAAAACTATGTGCCAGGGAGGAAGAAAGATTTTCCAGGTACACTTTTATATCTACAGAAGCCAGGTCTTTATCCATGTATAATTTTTGGTGAATCAGGGCCATAGCATCTACCCTGCTGCGTCCTGCATCCATGGCCTGTCTTGCATTATCATCTTCCAGCCGGTTGCTCTGCAGCGCCAATAGGCCGGATACCACTTGTAAGTTATTTTTTACCCGGTGGTGCAGTTCCCGTACCAGCGTTTCTATTCGCTGATTCTTGCGGGAGAGTTCTGCAGCGCTGATTTTTCTCTGGTGAATATTGTAAGCAAACACGAAAGTAAGTATACCCAGCATGCCCAGGCTGACGATAAGCAACCATATCGTTTTATTGCGGTTATTGATGCTTAATTTATCTACTTTTTTTTGCTGCTCCGAAAGCTGAAGAGCAATTTCCTTTTTCTCCAGGTCATAATTACCTTTTTCCTTTACCATATTAATGGCCTCCGATTCAGTGAGTAAATTATCCTTAATATTAAAATAGCGTGATTGGTAATCGTTTGCTTTTTCAAAATCTCCAATCACATTATAATGCGACGCAAGCGATTTATAAATGCTCTCCTGTAATCTTGTATTGGTGTCTTTTACCAGGGTAAGGGCTTTTAATAATTGTTGCTCAGCTTCTTTATGCCGGTTCATTTTGCCCAATACTACTCCCATAATGTTGCGGGTACTTGCTTCATCCGTCCTCAATAAACTTCCGGCCTGTATGTTCAGGGCTTTGTTCAAATAATCCATTGAGGTGGTATAATCCTGTTGCTCAAAATAGTAATTCCCCAGGTCGTGGTACACCATCGCCATACCAGGTTTTTCACCTGTTTCGGTAAAGAGAGCCAGAGCCTTATTGTGAAAATATAAAACAGAGTCATACTGATTTAGAGCGCTGTATCCATTTGCCAGGTTGTTATACGCCAGCGCCAGCGAGGTTTTATTTTGTTGTTTTTGATTTTCATTTATTATCCTTGTCTGCTGGTAATAGCCGAGGGCTTCCTTGTATTGTCCTGTATGCGTATATACATTTGCCAGGTTATTGTAGCTCTGTGCCAGGCCCCGCTCATCTTTCATTTTTTCTTTAAGCTTAATGCTTTCCAGGTGGTTCCGTATGGCTTCATCGTAAGCGCCGGATTCATCCAGGGTATTTGCTTTGTTCATGTGGATATTCGCCAGCGCATTGGTAAGGTTATATTTGTGGGCGATTACCAGGCCTTCATCAAAACTTTTAAGAGAAGCTTTAAACTCTCCCATGCGGCGGTACAATATTCCCAAGCGGTTTTTAATCTCGGCGGTTTCTCTTTCCATACCTGCACTAATAAACATAGCGTTACTTTCCAATAAAGCTTTCTTCGCCTTCTTCATATCCCCCACCTGTTGCAGGTTCCTACCCATATTGCTGAGGGAAATAGCTAGCCCTTTTTTGTATTGTAGTTTTTTAGAGAGATCATAAGTAACACTATCTACATCCAGCGCCAGCTTATATTTAGCTTCCCGGCTGTAAAGACCGGAAAATTGCAGGTAGGCATCTATCTGTCCTTCTACATTACCTGTTTGCTGGTAATAGGAAAGTGCCTCCTGTGCATCTGTTCTTGCTTTCTCAATACTTATGGGTGTGGTAGCTTTGCTGCGAAATATGAGCAAACTTCCCTTCTGGTCTTTGTCTTCTGTTTTTTCCAGTACACGGGAAAGGCTGTCTATCCTGGATTGCTGGGCCAGCAACTGCAGAGAAAAGCAAACACAAAAAAGGAGCAGAAAACTTTTATGCATAAAATATAGTTGTGGTAATCTTAATATGAAAATAAGGTATTAGCTTTCAACCTTTCATTATTTTTTTATTAAAGATTTTTCCTGGGGACGAACGTACAAGAAAAGTTTTACAGGCTTTGTCACTCTTTATGGGTATAGGTGTGAGGAGAGGGATGTTAAGACGCAGTGTATTTTTTATACACGGTTTTTACCTGTTCTGCGTTTGCCTTTTCCATCTATCGCTTTGCTCAATGAAGAAAAGAAATGATGCCGTAAGTTTTTTGTATTATGCCGATAGAATTTAGCTGGCTTATTTCGTTCGCTGAAAAACGAATGGATCTGGGGTTGAAAAAATATTGATACCAAATAAATAACAACCATTCTCAAATACAAAACCGCAAAATGACTAAAGGCAAAAAAATTTTCTTTTATCTAATCGTACTTACCCTTTTGAACACCACAGTCAGTTTTGCACAGAAAGAATTCTTCAGGTCTGCACAGGTATTTACAAAAGACCAATTGCAAAATCCTTATTCCTCGGTTAGTATTTTCGATAGCATTGTGTTGTTTAATGCCAATGATTATTCCCTCCATGCTTATAGCAAAAATAATGGCTCGCTTGTATGGAGTTACAAAACCAATTACAAGGGTTCTTTGCCTTTATTTGTACACAACAGCATTGTGTATGCAGGTACTTATAACAATAAAGTTACACAGACTTCACAGATAAACCTGGCAGATGGAACACTTATAAGAGACCTGCCCTTTGGTCCCTTAAATACTCTGCCTTTTGTAAAAAACAATACATTGTTTGGAACAGCTATTTATAATGGCGGCAGCCTGCTGGCATACGACTTAGTAAAAGATACCGTAATCTGGAAACGCTTTATTGCGCATGGCATGAGCACACAGCCAATATACATGAAGGATAAAATTATTGCCAATGTTGAAGGCGATAACTGGTTTGCTATAGGTTATAATGGTGCGTTAATGGATACAAGTTGCGCTGTTAAAGCAAGAATTTTTGTAGAGAATATCCCATGTGTAAAAAAATTTGTATCCCTCACTCATGATGGGCGGGAAATAACAGAGCCACTGCTTAACAAGCTTTTTCAAACTGATACTTATGGTCAATCAGCCATCATTACTTCTGAAAGGTTTACCCATATACTGTTTGAAAATAAACTGAGCATTCTCAAAGATAATCTTAAACAAAAACAGCAATTGCAGCTTGCCGAACTTACAGGTCTGGAGCAGGATGATAACGCAAAATTGATAAAAGCAGATGATGAAAACATATGGTTGTTTTACAGCGGTCATCTGCTTCAATACAATCATAAACTAAAAAAGACCGTACGCCTGACAGATCTAAAAACATGGGAACCCAAAATAATTGTTCCTGACAATGAAAATGTATGGCTTGTATCAGGCAAGGATAATTTGTTGTATGGAATTTCACTTATGAAATAGAAATTTTAATAATAGCCCATAACAAAACGAAACATAGTTAAATTTCACCTTCTAAAATATAAACACTAATAATACCATCTGTTGTTATAAAAGGAAATGATAGATAATTCAGCAGTTTTATTATTTCCTCGGTAGGATCTAATTTTATCTCTTCAACTAGCTTACCTTCTCTTCTGTTTTCTACAGAGTTAATATCTATCCACTCAATTGCTTTAATGCTGTAGGGGCCTTGTGCTTCAGCTTCTATATAACTTCCGCTTGGGAGGCACAGCCAACTACTCCAGTCATCAACTAAAGGTTCATTTTTTATTTTCAGCCTGTATGTAAATGGCTTTCTTATTAATGCATAATTAAAAAGATGAATTGTATTAAAATAATACGGCTTTGAGTTGATGACCAAATCACAAAGCGGGAGCATTGTTTTTAATTGCAACAGTTTTTCTTTAATAACTTCAATATCATCAGCGGAAAACATTAGTGTTTTTAAATTTAGTAAGTCATGTAATTTTAAAAGTCCATCAATGTTAATGTCTGTATAGGTCACGTGAAGAAAAACAAGACTTGTCAGTTTATTCAAATCTTTTATACAGCCATTATTTAAATTGCGGCATTGCTTTGCCCTTAATTCATTTACATACTCCAAACCCGTAAGCAATACAATGCTTTCATTTGTTATATCAGTTTCATTTAAGTCGAGCATATTTACTCCCTTCACATTGTGCATTAAATACGCAAAAGCATCATCACTCAAATTATCAAACAAGCGGAAGTCAAGATGATCTTGGTACGGTGCCATACTTGCGGCTACTGTGCCCAAACGACGTTCTAATTCCTTTATTACTTTTGTATCTTTTTTAGACATATTATTAATGGAGCAATTTTACCTCGCTGTGTTATGTATTATTTCACGGGTGCTTCAGAATTAGGACTTATTTAATTTTTCAATCTCCCGGTATTTTACTGATTTAATAAAACCAACTTCCTTTCCAAAACTAAAGCTTATTCAAGATCATTACCCGCCAGGAAAAAGCTTCCACTCTTCACCAGCTGCGGGTGGCAGGTTCACCCCGGAGAGCAGCCCCGCTAACAACTGGGCAAAAAGCAGGTAATAGCGGACAAACCCGATGATATGCTACGCTATGAAATATAGCAGAAAGTTCCATCATTTTTTTTCAAATAACTTTCGCAACCTGCAGATTTTTTTTTCCGGGTAGAATGGAGCATTATATCCATTATTTTTTCAGCAAATTCATATCCGGCTGTGCATATTTGTAGACTTTAAAATAAATGGTTGTCTTCGTTTGATTGACTCCTTCTAATTTACTGATGGCGTCCACAAAGTTTACCAGGTGATTGTTGTCGCGGCACATCACATCTACTTCTAGATCATAATCACCGGAGGTCATAGCTAAAAAACTTACTTCAGGAAGTTTGGCTATTTTTTGCGCAACTTTTTCTTTGAAGGTGGCAGGCCTTACATAAACTGCAATATGCGCATAGCAATTAAATCCCACCATTTCCGGGTCTACCCTGCCTATAATGTTCACCGTACCGTCGTCCAATAACTTATTCAGTCGTGTGCGCACAGTACCGATACTCACTTTTAAAGTTGCCGCCATAACTGTTAGCGACATTCTTCCATCCTTCTGCAGGCAGGATAAAATCTTAAAGTCTAATTCATCCAATGAAGGTTGTTCCTGATGTTCCATAAATGATCAATGAACTGCAAATAAAAATTATTTTCTATAATAAAATACATTATTTTTATTTTATGGCACAAAAACTAAAAATTATACAGTACTCATTATGAAATATCCTTTAATTCAAAATTATATAGCAGGCGGATTTACTGCTCCGTCTTCATCAAAAACAATGGACGTTGTATCTCCTGTGGATGGCACATTGCTATCCAAAGTACCATTGTCCTCAGCCACAGACCTTGATACTGCAGTAGCTGCAGCAAAGAAGGCATTTCCCGCCTGGAGCAAAACACCCATAAAAGAAAGAGTGCAGGTTTTTTTTAAATACAAAACGTTACTCGAAAAAAATCTTAAAGAACTGGCAGAATTGTGCAGTGAAGAAAATGGCAAAACTTATGGTGAATCAGTTGCAGAAATTGAAAAATGCATAGAACTCACAGAATTTGCCACCTCATTACCACAACTTATTACAGGGGAAATCCTAGAAGTAAGCCGTGGAGTAGAATGCCGCACAGAACACGTTGCTTTGGGCGTTGTAGCATCTATTGTTCCTTTTAATTTTCCGGCAATGGTTCCTAACTGGACTTTGCCTAATGCCATTGCCCTTGGCAACTGTATGATTATGAAACCCTCAGAAAAAGTACCGCTTAGCTGCGGGAGACTGGCTGAGTTACTTAAAGAAGCCGGTCTGCCTGACGGTGTTTTTAATATTGTGCATGGTGATGTGGAAATTGTAAATGCCATTTGTGACCATCCTGATATTGAGGCTGTATCCTTTGTAGGCTCTACAAAAATTGCAAAAATTGTTTACCAAAGGGCTACATCTAATTTTAAGCGTTGCCTTGCCCTGGGCGGTGCAAAAAATCACCTGATGGTTTTACCGGATGCCTTGCCCGGAATGACGGCACAGAATGTTGCAGCAAGCATGAGTGGCTGTGCAGGACAGCGTTGTATGGCGGCAAGTGCCATGATAGGTGTAGGCGATGTAGATGATATTATCAATAAAATATGTGACGAGGCACGGAAGATAATTCCGGGCGAAAATTTGGGCCCCGTTATTAATAAGGAATCACAGGAACGTATAGAGCAATACATTACTGATGCTGAAAAAGACGGTGCAGTTATTTTAGTAGATGGCAGAAAAACTTCTGTGAAAGGAAAAGAGAACGGCACCTATATAGGGCCAACAGTAATAGATCATGTAACGCCGGAAATGAGCGTGGCTAAAGAAGAAATATTTGGACCAGTTATATCCATCATGCGTACCAAAACGGTAGATGAGGCGCTTGCTATTGAAAACGCAAATCCTTACGGAAATGCCGCTTCTGTTTTTACACAAAACGGCGGCATGGCCAGGTATATAATAGACAGGGCCAGTGCCGGAATGATCGGCGTGAATGTAGGCGTACCCGTACCGCGGGAGCCTTTCAGCTTTGGTGGCTGGAATGAAAGCAAATTTGGTGTGGGAGATATTACCGGCAAAAGCTCGATAGAATTTTGGACAAAGCTGAAAAAATCCACCACAAAATGGAATGCAGATGCCGGGGTGAATTGGATGAGCTAGCCCCCTCAATCCCCCAAGGGGGAAACAAGTGGAACTTTTAAATAAATTCGATAAATCATAAATGATGAACAATAGCTTGATAGTTGATAAAATGGAAGAAAAGAACAGCGCCTGTAATCCCCCCTTGGGGGGCGGGGGGGCCGCAATAATTCAGAATAATTTGGATCATACCCTCTTCTCCTGGAGCAAACAAAAAGGGCTTAACCCGATTGCTGTAAAATATGCTAAAGGTGTTTACATGTATGATTATGAGGATAAAAAATACATTGATTTTTCTTCCGGTTTAATGAATGTGAACATCGGCCACGGCGACCAAAGAATTACAGAGGCAGTAGTAAAGCAGATGCAGGAAGTAAGTTATGTAACACCAAGCTGCGTTACTAAAGTCCGCGGTGAACTGGGGAAAAAACTGGCAGAGATCTGCCCTGGAGATCTGAACAAAGCCTTCTTTACGCTATGCGGTGCTACGTCTATTGAAAATGCATTGAAGCTTGCACGCCTTTATACTGGCCGGCATAAAATACTAAGTCGTTACCAGTCTTTTCACGGTGCATCTTACGGCGCTATGTCAGCAGGAGGAGATCCGCGGAAAATTCCGGCAGATTCCCAACAGGCACCCAACTTTATACACTTTGATCTACCCATAGAATACCGTTGGGAATATGGCGAAAAAAATTTATTAAAAGAGGCGGTAAGCAGCCTGGAGCGCATCATTGCATATGAAGGACCGGGAAACATTGCAGCTATTATTTTAGAAGGTGAATCAGGAACTTCCGGTTGCTTGCAGTATCCGAAAAATTACCTGAAAGCAGTAAGAGAAATTTGTGACAAGAACGGTATGTTGCTGATTATGGATGAGGTAATGAGCGGGTTCGGCAGAACAGGAAAATGGTTTGGTTTTCAAAATCATGACATTATTCCTGACATGATTGCTATGGCTAAAGGGCTTACCTGCGGCTATCTTCCGCTTGGTTGCCTGATGGTGACTGATAAAATTGCTGCGAGGTATGATGAAGCAATGTTGCCACTCGGACTTACCTATTCTGCACACCCCGTAAGTTGTGCGGCTGCAGTAGAGACACTAAAAATTTATGAAGAAGATAACCTCATTGAAAATGCCCAGGCAATGGGTAAATATATTGAGGAAAAGGTGGAAGAAATGAAAGTCAAACATCGAAGCATCGGCGATTTTAGGAATACTGGATTATTGGGTTGCATAGAACTGGTGAAGAACCGGGATACTAAAGAACCAATGGCGCCATTCAATGCCGGCCCTGATGAAATGGTGGTGATGAATAAAGTAGCCGCTAAGCTCAGGGAGCTCGGCCTGTACACATTTGTGAGATGGAGTTATATTTTTATAGCACCGCCACTTATTGTTACCAAAGAACAAATCGACGAAGGACTGGCAATAATTAGTGAAGCAATAAAAATTGCGGATGAGCATACAGCCCTCTAAATTCTCCAGGATGGAGATCAGAGCCATTATCTTTAAATACAATAATGAATACCAAAAATCCAGACTCTTTTAATCCCCCCTTGGGGGGTGGGGGTGCTTCTTCTTCTTTAATAAACGCAGACCTTGCACCCATTCCGCAAAGTGGACGTACATGGGGTACATGGAATTATGCAGCCCTGTGGATAAGCATGAGTCTCTGCATACCCACGTACATGCTGGCAAGCTCTCTTATTGAAGGCGGTATGAATTGGTGGCAATCTGTACTCACCATCTTTTTAGGAAATACTGTAGTACTCATTCCGATGATT
>JBBQYS010000070.1:0-16758 GCA_038208485.1 Chitinophagales bacterium | reverse complement strand
CTTTCCCGAGGTCCCTAGCGGATTCGAACCGCTGTACAAGCTTTTGCAGAGCTTTGCCTAGCCACTCGGCCAAAGGACCTTGTTAATTATCTTGCATTAAACAAATAAATTGTGGCTAATTCAATTTATTTATTTTGGTTTGCAAAAATAGGGTATTTTTAAAGCCATCCCCAAAGCATCGACAAATTAATTTTATTTTTTTCAACCATCCCGTTTTTATATGAGTACAATTGCCGCCTCAGAACTGATTATAAACCAGCGTGGCGCTATCTATCACCTGGATTGCAGGCCCGAAGAAATAGCGCATACTATTATTACTGTCGGCGACCCCGATCGTGTAGGAGAAGTGAGTAAGCATTTTGATAAGATAGAATACAAGAACCAACACCGCGAGTTTGTGACACATACCGGCTCAATTGGAAGTAAAAAAATCTCTGTAGTAAGTACAGGCATCGGCCCGGATAATATTGATATTGTACTTAATGAACTTGATGCTCTCGTAAACATTGACCTGGAAACCAGGACCATCAATGAAAAACTAACTACATTAAATATCATCAGGATGGGAACTTCCGGCGCTTTGCAGGCAGATATTCCGGTAGATAGTTTTGTAGCAAGTACGCATGGGCTTGGTATAGATAACCTCCTGAATTTTTACAACCACAACAACAACGAAGAAGAAAATTCTATCCTTCAGTCATTTGTTACGCATACACAAATGCACACAGGAATATCTGCACCCTACATTACAGGTGCAAGTGTGGCCTTGCTCAAACATTTTGTAAAAGATTACCACCAGGGTATTACTGTAACCTGCCCCGGCTTTTATGGCCCACAGGGGAGGGTGCTGCGGCTCGGCCTTTCTCATCCGCAGCTGATAGACAGGCTCACCAGTTTTTCTCTTGGCCAGCATCTTATTACAAATTTCGAAATGGAGACTGCTGCCATATACGGACTGGGAAGTATGCTGGGTCACAACAGCCTTTCGCTGAGTGCGATAGTGGCCAACCGCATCACAAAAGAGTTTAGCAAAGACGGTGCAGCGGCCGTGGAAAACCTCATTAAAAGATCGCTGGAGATCGTTTGCGATCTTCCTTAATTTTATAAAAAAAATTACAGTTGGAATTAAAGTTTCACAAATACCAGGGCACAGGAAATGATTTTGTAGTTCTGGATAACCGAACCGGAATGTATGACGGATTAACTACAGCACAGGTAAAGAAGTGTTGTGACCGCAGGTTTGGCATAGGTGCGGATGGTTTTATGCTGCTGCAAAATGCTGCAGGATATGATTTTGAAATGATTTATTACAATGCTGATGGGAACAAAAGCAGCATGTGTGGAAACGGTGCCCGTTGCATGATACAGTTTGCCCATTTTTGCGGCATTCATAAAAGCATTTATCATTTCCTGGCCATAGACGGAGCGCATGAGGGAGAGATAGAAGAGCAGAATATAGTCAGGCTCAAAATGTCAGACGTA
Organism: Chitinophagales bacterium; assembly: GCA_038208485.1. Classification (GTDB taxonomy): domain Bacteria; phylum Bacteroidota; class Bacteroidia; order Chitinophagales; family Chitinophagaceae; genus Ferruginibacter. The sequence goes on along the minus strand of JBBQYS010000070.1, from coordinate 15,276 downwards.
GATAAAATAGAAAATTACCAGAGGGATTTTATAGTCAATACAGGATCGCCACATTATGTACAATTGACAACCCGGCTGGCAGAAAAAGATGTAGAAAAAGATGGCAGAGAGATCCGCTCAAACAAAACTTTTATACAAGAAGGAATCAATGTAAATTTTGTAGAGCAGGAAAACAATGATGGCATATCTGTACGCACTTATGAGCGGGGTGTAGAGAATGAGACCCTCAGCTGCGGTACCGGTGTAACAGCATCAGCGCTTGTGTTTGCCCACAATGAACTTGGCTACAACATGGTAAAAGTAAAAACACCGGGAGGAAAACTATCCGTAGAGTTTGACAAAACAGGCAAAGAAAGTTTCAGGAACATATGGCTGAATGGCCCTGCAGTAAGGGTTTTTGAAGGAACAATTATTATTTAGATGTATTAAGGCAACAACACATGATTCAGTATTTTAAAATAAAAGATCATCAGACAGTTGCCATTGATGCCCCTGTGCATGGCAGCTGGGTCAATGTATTGCCACCGCTGAAACATGAAGAATTTACAGAACTCAGTGAGACCCTTAATGTGCCGCTGGATTTCCTGACCGATTCCCTGGACATAGATGAAAAAAGCCGCTACGAACTGGATGAAGATGTAAAACTGATCGTGATAAAAACCCCGACAGAAAACAACTCCTTTAATGAAAGCGATGCTTTTTACATAACGATCCCTATTTGTATTATTCTTACTCACGGACAGATCATTACTGTAAATTCTTTTGAGAACGAGGCTATAAAAAAGTTCCTTAATAGTTTTCAGAACCGGCATCCTGATAAGATGAATATGATGGTGCTGAAGATCTTCGAAAAAGTAACCACTAATTTTCAACAACACCTTAAAGAAATCAACCTCCGCAGAAACACGTTGGAGAAAAAGTTGTACGACAGCAACAGGAATGAGGAGCTTTTTGAACTAATGCGGATACAAAAAAGCCTGGTTTATTTCGTAACTGCACTGCGCAGCAATGAGCTACTGATGATAAAAATAAACCGGACAAATTTTTTGAGTCTGAATGAAGATGAGAAAGATTTCCTGGAAGACCTGATCATAGAAACATCCCAGGCATTGGAAACGGCAAATACCTACACCAATATTCTCATTAGCACCATGGATGCCTTTGCCAGCATCATCAGCAATAACCAGAACATGGTGTTGAAACGCCTGACTACACTCACTATTTTCCTAAGTATCCCGGTATTGATCGCCAGTATTTACGGCATGAATGTGCCTCTGCCTTTTCAGCAGTCGAAGTATGCTTTCTGGGTACCCATGAGCATCTGTTTCATTATACTGGCCATTGCCATGTTCAATTATTTCCGGGGAAAAAAATAATGCAATGAAATTTAATGTAAGGGTATACGGGATTTTTGTAGACGAAGAAAAAGGTATTTTAGTTTCTGATGAATACATTCAGAAAAATTTTTACAGTAAATTCTGTGGTGGTGGTTTAGAGTTTGGAGAAGGCCCCATCGATTGCCTCATCAGGGAATTTAAAGAAGAGATGGACCTGGACATTAAAGTGACCAGGCACCTGTACACCACAGATTTTTTTATAGAAAGCAAATTTGCTCCTGACCAGCAAGTGATTTCAATTTACTATGAGGTAGAGCCTGCCTCAATACCCGATTACCCGGTGCAGGCAAATAATTATTCATCAGACGATTTCTTCCTGGGCAATGAACATGGTGTAGAAAGATTTCGCTACATACCATTAGCCTCATTTACCGAAGATTCTGTCTCTTTACCAATAGATAAGATCGTGGCAAAAATTATTTTGCAGCAATATCAATCAAAAAAATAAAAAAATTCTATCAGCCATAAGCCGGATTCTGTTGTCCCGAAAAAATCGGGATGACCATCATTTATCTGGCCGCAGCATTACTGCTGCGATCTTGCTGCCTACCCTCCCCGGTATTTTTCCGTTTCCAGACAAATAAGCAGCGGGCAGCTGCATTTCCGGGGTTTACATGGCATTTCAACACACAAGGTTTACCCCTTCTACTTATTGCTATGTAGAAGCGTGGGCTCTTACCCCACATTTTCACCCTTATCTCACCGAAGCGGACGGTTATTTTCTGCGGCACTTTCTGTTACTTTTTGTAAAAAGTACCCGGCCGTTAGCCGGTGTGTTGCCCTTTGTTGTCCGGACTTTCCTCTTCTGCAAAAAGCAAAAGCGATGGCCGGCTGATAGAAGCCGTAAAGGTAATTTGAAATAAATAAACAGATAAAATAGCTTAGATTTCGATATACTTGCATACCAAAAATTACGTGTATCCAGTTATAAAAATCTATTTCACTAAACATGCCTGATAGTACTGCTCAAAATTCTGCGTTTACTTTTTCTTTTGAAGACAAGGTTACCAGTATAATGAATGGTAAAGATTGGGTTCACCCTGTTTTTGGCAGACTGGAACAATGGCCCTACGAATTGTACAATAGTGTAGCCACAACTTTGGTCAGTGAACTTCCTGCATATCTCTGTTGGGGACCGGGGCAGCACATATTTTTCAACAAAGTTTTTGCCTCATCATTTTTTCCTGACAACAATATTGAAGAAAAAATCGGCAAGCCGGCATCCGAGGTACTGGATCCCCTGTGGCCCGGAAGCAGTGTGAAGCTTGCTGCTGCTGCTGAGCAGGTAAAATTAATTACAACACAAGAAGAAGAACTTAAGATCCACTTTAAAAATAAATCAGCCGCAATAGATTTTAAAGTGTTGGTTCAAAAATACCTTGGCAAAGAAAAAAGCACAGCGGGTTTGTATATAAAGTACATCCCTACCTCTATCATTACTGCCAATGAATTTCTCAGGAATGAATTACTCCTGCAGGAAAATGAAGCCAAGCTGGAAATTGTGTTAGAAGCCAGCGATCTTGGCACCTGGGAATGGACTTTAGGTAGCGATCAAATCATTTGTTCTGATCGGTTTTTAGAGATATTTGGATTACCTCCGGGCCATTGCCCTGACAGAGAGGAATTGTCACAGAAACTACACCCCGAGGATCTCCCTATCCGCGATGCCGCTATTTTAAAATCTGAATCTACGGGTGTATTTCATTTCCAGGCAAGAATAATTCTGCCAAATGATTACATACGATGGGTGGAACTAAAGGGACGTTTATATTCAACTCCAGAAACCGGTGTAAGCAGAGGACTGGGAACCTGCCGGGATATTACAGAAGAAAAAAAATACCAGCAATCTCTTGAAATCAGTGAAAAAAGATTTCGTGATATGGCAGATACCACGCCGGCCTTTATCTGGATGAACAATGCAGATAAGGAATGCACTTTCGTAAACAAGGCCTGGGTAGACTTTAGCGGATTAAGTTTTAAGGATCACCTGGGTGTTGGATGGAAATCATTGATCCATCCTGATGACCGAAGTGGAAGTTTACAGGAAGCGGAAGCAGCATTAAATGAAAGAAAGGAATTTTACATAGAATACAGGGTAAGAAGACATGATGGTGTTTATCGCTGGCTTTGCAATAGCGGAAAACCAAAATACACAGCCAATGGGGTTTTCGACGGATATACCGGAGCATGTATGGATATTAATGATAAGGTGGAATTTGAAGAAAAACTGTTGCAAAGCGAGAGCGATTACCGTTTTCTTGCTGACAGCCTTCCACATTTTATCTGGGTGTACGATACCCTGGGTGTACCTTTTTATTTCAACAAAGCCTTTTATGAAAATACCGGGCTGGAATTAAATGATATTAAACAATATGGCTGGGCATCTCTAATACATCCTGACGACAGGATAAACAATATGGAGAAATGGAACAACTCCCTGGCTACCGGGGAGCCTTGTACACTGGAGCAAAGGTTTAAGCTAAAAGACGGACAATACCGTTGGCAACTCACCCGCTCTATGCCACAAAGGAATGAAGAAGGCAAAATAATAAGATGGGTAGCTTCCAGCATGAATATCGATAAATTGAAAAAGCATGAAGAAGAGAAGAATAATTTCATCAAGATGGCCAATCATGAATTGAAAACTCCCGTAACCACTATAAAGGGTTATGTACAGATGATGAAGCGGACCTATGGGAATTCTGAAGATGCCAATCTGAACACCTCATTGATCACCATTGAAAAACAGGTAACCAAACTCACCAAACTAATTGGAAACCTGCTGGATGTAAGCAAGATAGATACCGGGAAGCTACCTTTAATAAAAGAACCATTTATATTATCTCAATTGGTAGAAGATACCTTAGGTGATATACAGGCTGCATTACCCAGTCATAAGCTCATCCTTACATCGAAAGACAACAGCCTTGTAGTAGCCGATAAAGACAGGATCTCACAGGTGCTGGTTAATTTATTTACCAATGCAATAAAGTATTCGCCGCTGGCAAAAGAAGTTCTTATAAAAGTGGAGGAGAAAGATGATGAAGTAATAGTATCCGTACAGGATTTTGGCATAGGTATTTCTGACGCTGACCAACCGCTTATCTTTGAAAGATTCTATCGGGTAGCTGGTAAAGATGAAAAAACATATCCGGGCTTCGGTATCGGCCTGTACATAGTAAACGAGATCATTCATTTGCATGAAGGAAAACTATGGTTGCAAAGTGAAAGACATACTGGTTCTACATTTTATTTCTCATTACCAAAAAAAGAATATATTTCAATAGATGAAAACCAAAATTGACATACTTGTATTAGAAGACGACCCGGACCTTTGCGTTTTACTGGAAACAATGCTGAAGTTTTCAGGCATGAATGTGAAAGCCATTCTGAATCCTGCATTACTTCATGGAACCCTTGAACAGGTAGAACCAAAACTGTTACTTATGGATATGTTGCTTTCAGGTAGTGATGGCAGAGACATTTGCCGCAGTTTAAAAAGTGATGCTACACTCAAACACATAAAGATAATGATGATCTCTGCTCATCCTGATGCAGAACAAACCTGCAGGGCAGCAGGTGCAAACGATTTTCTGGGTAAACCATTTGACATGGATGAGTTTATAAATAAAGTAAAAAAACTAATTGCCTGAACTCAGAGAAAGATCTCCGTGGCACCATAACCATACAATGCATGGTAGCGGTTAAAGAACGATTTTACTTCTTTTTTTAGTTTAAGTCTTTCATGGATTTCATCCCTGAGTTTGCCTTCACCTACGCCATGAATAACAATAAATTCCTTCAGGTGATGCAGCACAGCAAGCTCCAGGTATTTTTCAAATTCATTCAGCTGCATAGTAAGCATTTCATAATTTGAAAGTCCTTCAGGATTGTCTGTAAGTTTATCAATATGCAGGTCAACAACAGTTCTGGCCGGCGGCAAATATGACCTGGCCTTACCTGCATCATACACCCTAAAACCTGCGCTTCCGAGACTACTCATATCCATCTTCTCATCCGGTTCTTTATCTGGATATAATGCAAATAGTTCGTACGAGAATGAGGCTTCATTTTTATTCAATAATTCCTCTATTCTTTTGAATATTTTTTTGCCGGTCACTTTCAAACCTGCTTCAAAGTATGTTGCTTTTTTCTTCTGAGGTTCATTCAGAGAAAACTCAAAACTGAATCTTGGGTTATCGCTGACATCTTCAAAATGTATATCGTGCAGGTAAAATTCTGATAAAGGATGCAAAATACCCTTCAGGGAAAAATCGCTTTCAGAACTGAAATAAAGGTTATAATCAAATTGGTAAGCCTCTTCATTCATATTCACGAGGTAGATTTTTATTTTATCTACCACTTCATCGTCAAAAACATCTTTATCCATAACAGGAATGAATTGAAGCAAAACTCCATCGCCTGTTTTTTTGCGGATAGATTTTTCTTTCCTTACATCATCCACATAGATTTTTTTCTTTTCTACTACTTTCTTTTGGGTAAACATTTTGAAGTATGGATATTCGATCTGGTCAGCATAAGCAGGAAACTTTACTCCCCTCACTTCTATCATCACCATATTTTCATTGATGATCTCTATAACTTTTCCATCCTCATTTGTTTGCTTCACTACGATCTTATCGCCCGGTTCGTATATCATTTGTAATAGAGATTTTTAGATTTTAGACGATAGACTTTAGACTTTAGACTAAAGCCAAAGTCTTTAATCAATTAACCAATCTACGTCTTAAAAAGAACTTTGAGTATCACTACCCTCTTCACATTCATCAATCTTACTCCCACAATCCAGGTTCTTTTATTTTTAGATTTAGACTAAAGCCAAAGTCTTTAATCAATTAACCAGTCTACGTCTTAAAAGAACTTTGAGTATCACTACCCTCTTCACATTCATCAATCTTACTCCCACAATCCTGGTTCTTTTATTTTAATTTCCATAGACAATTAACCGAAGCGTACAATAATTTCAGTAGTACCGTTGTATTAAATTATCTGAAGAACTTTTCACTTTCAACTTTTCACTTTCAACTTTTCACTTTCAACTTTTCACTTTCAACTCTTCACTTTTCACTTTTCACTCCAACTCCCCCAGCGCCCTTTTTATCTTCCTCATCCCCTCTTCTATATTTTCTATGCTATTGGCAAAACTAAGCCTGATACAATTCGGTTCTCCAAAGGCCGTACCAGACACAGTTGATACATGTGCATGATTCAACAAATACATACAAAGTTCACCGGCATTGTGTAAGGTCTCGCCGTCTTTCGTTTGTTTATTAAAATAAGCATGTACATCCGGAAAAACATAAAAAGCAGCCGGAGGTGTGCTGCAAATGATACCCGGAATTTCGTTCAGTAATTCCATAACCCGATCTCTTCTTTCTTTAAACTTTGCCACCATTTCTTCCGTAGGTTTCAGGCTTCCGTTTAGTGCAGTGATTGCAGCTCTTTGCGTTACTGCATTAGTACCGCTGGTAACCTGGCCTTGTATTTTTTCACAAGCTTTTGCTACTTCTTTTGGTGCAGCCATATAGCCAAGCCTCCAGCCCGTCATAGCAAAACCTTTGCTTAATCCGTTGATGATGATCACCCTTTCTTTCAGGTGTTCAATCTCAGCAATACTCACATGTTTTCCTGTAAAATTGATGTGCTCATAAATTTCATCGCTCATAATAAACACATTTGGAAAGTCTTTAAAAACTTCTCCGAGTGCTTCCAGTTCTTCACGGCTATATAATGCACCACTGGGGTTACATGGCGATGAGAACATGAATAATTTTGTTTTATCAGTAAGTGCATTCCGCAGTTGTTCGGCAGTGATTTTAAAACCAGATTGAGGTGTTGTAGGTACAGTCACTACTTTTGCACCAGCCATCTTTACGATCTCACTATAGGTTACCCAAAACGGAGTTGGTATTACTACTTCATCACCTTCATCTGCTATAGCCATTACTGTGTTGGCAATGCTTTGTTTGGCACCTGTACTCACCACAATATTCTCTGGCTTGTACTCCAGGTTATTTTCTCTTTTAAATTTTTCGCAGATCGCTTCTCTCAGGTCAAGGTAGCCTGGTACCGGCGTATAATGACTATAGTTTTCATCAATTGCTTTTTTTGCTGCTTCTTTGATGTGTGTAGGTGTATCAAAGTCGGGTTCACCAAGACTCAGGTCTGTGACTTGAATTCCGCTTGCCCTGAGTTCCCTGCCTAGCTTGGCCATTTTTAAAGTTTCCGGTTCGGAGAATCTGTCCAGTAATGATGATAATGTCATATAAGCTTTTTTTTCATGAAGCATTTTCATTGCTGAAAATACTTTATTCAGCCATGTGATTTATCCCATGGTTGATTTTCTTCTTTAGATAAAAACCAGTCAGGGTTTTTTAGAATAAAAAGAAAACTGGTGAATAATGTTGTGTTGCAATCGAAAGCGGTAAAAATAAATATTAATCGGTCGCCAAAGGCAAATCGGAAAATTCAGGTAGATAATTTCTTTTTCTTGCTGTTTCATAATTATAGATTGCCAGGCCAAGGTCACGGAAGAAACCAATCACAGGATCGTTTGCCATGGGTTCGCCATTTTCATCCAATTTAATTTTACTTGTTGCACTTAGCATAAATTCTACTTTCCTGTCCAGGTCTGCAAAGTAGGCTACGTCTGTAATTCGTCCATCTTCCATACTGCTCACATTATAAATTTTAAACCTTGTATCCTTATTTCCCTGTGCCGCACCATAGTACAGAAATTTAGATGTAGCATCTGGAACTGTAATACCATAAAAGGGGAAGACACTTTGCCTGGGCAGCAGGCCAAGGTAAGCTTTCATAAATACCTGGTCTGCTTCAGTAAGCTGGAATCTTTTGGAGGCAGCTACTGATTGTGGAAAAAACAATGATTGAAGCATTACCTGTGCATCTGGCAAACTAAGTTGGTTTCCTGTCTTTATTTCTTTGTTGGAAACGATCCATCGACTGACCTGGAGTGGCTGACGGTATTGCAGTTTCATTTCATTGGTATAAAATAAAACGGGGTTTGTTGTAAGGTTCTGTCTTGTATTAAAACTATCGCTGCGGCGGGCGGCAATGGTGTCAGTGATAAAGCCTTGTTTTTTTAATGCGTTGTTGATATAATCAGTACCAGTAAATTCATACAATCTGTCAAAAGCTTCTTTATCATCTGCCAGCAGCAGCCGCTTCAGGTACTGTGTTAAAGTAGGCTTGCCATCAGCTGTATTAGGATCATTAAATGTAGCTGGCAGACTGCTTCCGCCAGATTCTGTAATCATAGTACTGTATGCAGTAATCCCGGAGGACTGCAGCTCAGCCATTTTTTGAAGCGAATACATGGCTACCGGCAAAGCGGCAATACCACCTGCAGAAATATTGTTATTGGATATATTATAATAATGTGGAAACAATGTAGCCTTGTTGTTTTTGTCCCTGTTTATTTCTGTATAGATAACCTGCACTTCATTTTCCGCTTTTTGGTCCAGTATATTTTGTATGGTTCGGGGATACCTTGAGGCTAATTGCAGAAAGAACAGCTCATCCGCTGAGGGCTTGGGAACCGGTATCACTTCCGGTTGCTGAATAATTTCCGGTTGTTTTGTTTTATTCTGTTTATTCCTTTTCTGAGAGCTGGCACATCCCGGTAACAGGAATAAAAAAGCCATAAAGAATAAAAAACGATTTTGATCTAGTCCAAACTTCATCGGGTTTCTGCTTATTTTGCTGCAAAACTCCTGAAAAAATACCGATATACGAACAAATCCATTTTCCCCTATCTTTGCGAACATTTAAAAAAAATTTAGCAACAAGTTTTAAAGAAAGTTAACTATGAAACTGAAAGGTTTAGTTTGGTTTTTTACCATCAGCTTAATACTTATTTCGTTGTGGGAGCTATCCTATACATGGGTGGTACGCAGCTACGAAAATAAAGTAGAGCAACAAGCAGAAAGAATGGTAAAAAATACGGCAGGTAGCTCGCTATCCCCTGACGAAAAAGAAGCGCTGGTGAGATCTACGATGCAACACATCCTGGATAGCACAAGGGATAAGAAGATTTACCCTATCGTAGGAACTACTTACCAACAAGCTAAAGAGAACGAACTCAACCTCGGTCTTGATCTGCAGGGTGGTATTTCTGTAACTATGGATGTAAACCTTACTGGTATGCTCAAATCTTTGAGTAACAATCCTACAGATCCGGGTTTCTTAAACGCTTTAAATACTGCTACGGCACAAAGAGCGAATTCTGAGGACAATTTCATCAAATTATTTTCTGCTGCCTACATTAAAGCTAACGGAGGCGGTAAACTGGCAGCTTTGTTTGCCGGACCCGGTAAAGAAGTAAAGGTTACTGATAATGATAACCAGGTTACCTCAAAACTTATTGAGACAGGAAAAGGTGCCATCAACCAAACCTATAAGATCCTGGTAAAAAGGATTGATAAATTTGGTGTGGCTCAGCCAAGCATAAACCTTGATGAAACAAAAGGTATCATCAACGTAGAACTTGCCGGTATTAAAGATCCGGAAAGAGTAAGAGGATTTTTGCAATCTTCTGCAAACCTTCAGTTCTGGGAAGTTTACAATATCAGCGAGCTGGATAAGCCGCTAATGAACGTAGATAAAAACCTGCAAAATTACCTGAATGGTATTTCTGCAACAGATACTACGGCTATTAATGATACCACAAGATCAAAAGAAAACGCAAATCCTTTTATCAGGATTTTAAATCCTCAGCAACCACAACAGGATGCCAGCGGAAAAGTTGTTTATCCTTCTGCAATCGGTTATGTAGCACTTCAGGACACATCCAAGTTCAACCAATACCTGCAGATGGAAATGGTGAAGAATGCGCTTCCAAACAATGTAAAATTTCTTTACGGCATAGACGAAAGAGCCGGAACTTCTACACAGCGTGCTTTCCCTGTATATGCTATCAAAATGCAGCCGGGAACTGATAAAGCCCCACTTGAAGGTGATGCCATCTCAGCAGCACAGCAAAGCTATGACCAGAAAGGTCAGCCAAGCATCAACATGCAGATGAATCCGATCGGTGCAAAAAAATGGGCAAGACTAACTGAAAAAAATGTTGGTCGTCCTATTGCTATCGCATTGGATGATATCATCTATAGTGCACCAAATATTATAAATCCTATTACTGGTGGTAACTCTGAGATCTCTGGTTCATTTACTGTAGAGCAAGCCCAGGATCTTACTAAAGTACTTACCTCAGGAAGATTAGATGCACCTGCTAAAATTGTTGCGCTGCAGCAGGTAGGTTCTACACTGGGACAAAATGCATTGAAAGGTGGAATGCTTTCTTTCATCATTTCATTTGGTGTAATATTTCTACTGATGCTCGTATACTACAATAGTGCTGGATGGGTGGCAAATATTGCGCTTATCTTAAACCTGTTGTTCACGATCGGAGTATTGATCGCTTTAGGATTTACGCTTACTGCAGCTGGTATCGCCGGTATGGTACTTACCATCGGTATAGCTGTAGATACCAACGTTATTATTTTCGAGCGTATAAAAGATGAACTTTCTAAAGGAAAAAATTATCAGCAGGCTGTAAATGATGGTTACCGTCGCTCTTTACCCCCGGTAATAGATGCGCACATTACTTCATTGCTTACTGCTTGTATCTTATTTTATTTTGGTCTCGGTCCGGTACTTGGCTTTGCCACTACACAGATCATTGGTATCATCATGTCTCTGTTCTGCGGTATCCTTGTATCCCGTTTGATCACTGAGGTAATGACCAATAAGAATCGTCACCTGGAATACTTTACCAAACTAAGCCGCAGCATTTTCAAAAAAGCAAACTTTGATTTTATTGGCAAACGTAAATATGCTTATATGATTTCGGTTGTAATTTTTGTACTGGGTGTTGCTTCTTATTTCAATGGCTTCCAGCAAGGTGTGGAATTTAAAGGTGGACGTAGCTATACAGTTGCTTTTGAGAAAAACATCAGTGGCAATGAGATTACAGAAATCAGGGAAGGTTTCAAAACTATCCTTAATGATAACGTGGTGATCAAAACTGTTGGTGATGATAAACACCTTAACATTACTACTTCGTACCTCATTGGACAGGAGGATGTTGATTCATTGGTAGAGAGCAAATTATTTGAAGGGGTTAAAGCATACCTGCCTCCAAGTACTACAGAAGCTGGTTTTGTAAGAAACAATATCCCAAGCCGTCAAACCATTCAGCCAAGTATCTCTGATGACTTGAAGCGTGGAGCGGTTAAGGCTACGATTTTCGCCATTTTTGCGATCTTCCTGTACATCTTCTTACGTTTCCGTGACTGGAGATATTCTTTGGGAACGATCTTCACTTTGCTGCATGATGTATTTGTAACATTAATTGTTTTCTCTTTCTTAAAAAATATTGTTCCTTTCCCGCTGGAGATTGATCAGCACTTTATTGCTGCTATGCTTACGGTTATTGGTTTCAGTATGAATGATACGGTTATCGTATTTGACAGGATCAGGGAAAACAGCCGTGATATGCGTGGTGCAGACAAAGGAACAATCATTAACCGTGCAATCAATGATACCCTTAGCCGTACCATTATGACGAGTCTTACAGTATTCCTTACTGTTTTGATCCTGTTCATATTTGGTGGTGAGGTTACCAAAGGATTTGCATTTGCTATGATGATCGGTATCATCACAGGTACTTACTCTTCTATCTTTGTGGGTGCTCCGGTGCTCCTGGAGTTTGCAAAAGATAAACCTCTTGGTGCTGCTAAAGACAATGCAAAGAAAAAAGTAAAAGCTCCGGCTTTATAATATTTCAATTAAAAAATGTTTCTTTAAGGCTGCCTTATCCGGGCAGCCTTTTTCTTTTTAAAATGAAAAGAAGTACAATTATTTTACTGGGATTTATTGTTGCAAAAATCATCCTGCAATACTTGTTGATCCACCCTGAGTTTGAACTTCACCGGGATGAATTTTTGCATGTTGATCTTGGAGAACATATTTCTGCCGGGTATATTTCCGTACCTCCTCTTACAGGATTTATTTCCTTTATCATTATTGCATTGGGCAAAAGCGTTTTTTGGGTAAAATTTTTTCCGGCACTTTTTGGTGCACTAACTATTTTGTTTGCCTGGAAAATAACAGAAAAAGCAGGTGGCAAATTATTTGCCCAAATTCTGTGTGCTACCGCCCTCCTACTCTCTTCACTTTTAAGGCTGAATATGCTGTACCAGCCAAACTCCTTAGATATATTTTGGTGGACGCTTATCTTTTATTTGAGCATTTGTTTTGTAGAAAAACAGGAAACAAAATGGATTTACCTGCTGGCATTGAGTTTTGCTTTTGCGGTTCTGAGTAAATACAATGTCATTTTCCTGATGAGTGCCTTGCTCGTTTCATTAGTAGTTTCCAGCTTTCATACGCTACTAAAAAATCCTCATTTTTACCTGGCTATTCTATTGGCATTGGTCATTGTAAGTCCGAATATTTATTGGCAGATACGCTATCATTTTCCCACCTATTACCAGCTGAAAGAACTACAGGAAACCCAGTTGGTAAATGTAAGAACCGGGGATTTTCTGAAAGAACAAGTCCTGTTTTTTATAAATAGTTTATTTATCATCATCATTGCTTTTCTCGGAATGATCTTCTATAAGCCGTTCAGGAAATACCGGTTTGTTGCCCTTACTTACGTATTGGTTATTGCCGGCTTCGTTGCTTTACACGCTAAAGCATATTATGCAGTTGGCCTCTACCCTGTTCTTATTGCATTAGGTGCGGTGTATACCGAATATATCACAAGAAAAAGAAAGATCGTCTGGCGCACTTTTGTATTATTTTTAGTGGTATTTGCTTCTATTCCTATGTTCCTGGTTGCTTTTCCTTTGAGAAGTCCGGAATCTATTGCATCCAATAACCAGGTATACAAAAAAATGGGGATGCTGAGGTGGGAAGATGGGCAGGAACATAAAATACCACAGGATTTTGCAGACATGCTGGGCTGGAAGGAATTAGCCAGGATCACCGATAGTGCTTTTTCTCTTTTACCGGCAAATGAATCAATTGCGGTTTTTTGTGATAATTATGGTGAAGCAGGTGCTATAAATTTTTACTCAAATCACCCTGCAATAAACGCCCTATCTTTTAATGCAGATTATATTTATTGGATAGATACCAGCGCAGCAATAAACAATGTGATCAGGGTGTATGAACCCCGTGAAAATGGTGCTATCGACCTGGCGAAAGAAAAAACTTTATTTGATACTATCTACAGGGTTGGTAGTATTAATAATCCAAATGCAAGAGAGCAAAATGCAAGTGTGTATATCATGCTTCATGCTAAACCGCAGCTAAGAAAAATAATAGCTGCTGAGGTAAAGGACAAACTGAATCACTGATTTATTTTCTGCCCGGATCAATTTGATATGCGATACTTCCGGTATCTTAACCTTAATTTTACCCGATACATGTTGCCCATCCGCAAAGTAAATATTACGAGGTATATCACTCCCCTGAGAGAAGGTGGTTCATTGCCAGCTATCACTGAGGCTGATGATGGATTTATGTATGTGATCAAATTTCGTGGTGCAGGGCAGGGAATAAAAGCTTTAATTGCAGAATTTATTGGCGGGGCACTGGCAAAGGCATTAGGCCTGAAACTACCTGAGGTCATTTTTGCAGAATTGGATGAAGCCTTTGGGCGTACTGAACCCGATGAAGAAATCCAGGACCTGCTCAAAGCCAGTACCGGCCTCAACCTTGGTCTTCATTACCTGAATGGTGCCACCGGTTTTGATAATGTTGTTCATACTGCGGATCCGCTGATGGCAAGTATTATTGTATGGCTGGATTGCTTTATCCTGAATGTGGACCGCACCTGCCGCAACACCAATTTACTCATGTGGAAAAATGAACTCTGGCTGATCGATCATGGAGCGGCATTATTTTTCCATCATAGCTGGGATGGCTGGAAGAAAAAGGCTGAGAAACCTTTTACCTATATTAAAGATCATTGCCTGCTTGGTACAGCTGCACAACTTCAGGAAGCAGATACATTTGCACATCAAAAATTATCAACAGGTTTTTTTAGAGAAATACTTGACAGCGTACCAGATGAATGGCTTGCCACTTCTGATACCCCGTTTGAACAAATTGAAGAGCAACGTGCTGCCTACCTGGAGTTTTTATCAACAAGATTTAATCACTCAGAAACATTTGTAAAAGCTGCTATAGATGAACGGGAAAAAATTATTTGAATACGCCGTTATACGTATAGTCCCGCAGGTGTACCGGGAAGAATTCATGAATGTGGGTGTGATACTCTATTGCAGTAAGGAGAAATTTCTTGACATGCGTTTCCTGCTGGAAGAAAACAGGTTGAAAGCATTTTCTCCTGGGGCTGATCTCAAAGCACTGAACGAATACCTGGGCGGCATGGAAGAGATTGCTGCAGGCAACCAAGGAACCATTGGCAAACTGGTAATAGCCGAACGCTTCCGCTGGCTAACCGCCACGAGAAGTAGCCTGATACAATGCAGCAAAGTGCATCCGGGCCTATGTGAAGATGCCGGGGAAATGTTGGATAGATTATTTAAAGAAATGGTGGAGGTGAAAGAAAAAGAACTTTAGTTTCACGGAGGACCACGGAGTTTTACACGGAGAAACACAGAGGTTTATGTTTTTCTCCGTGAAACTCTGTGCTTTCTCGGGTCTACCTCTGTGTCACAAATTTAATTTCACGGAGGACCACGGAGTTTTACACGGAGGAACACAGAGGTTTAAATGCTTTTCTCCGTGAAACTCTGTGCTTCCCGGGTCTTACTCTGTATCACAAATTTTTTATTTTCACGGAGTACCTCGGAGGGTTACT
>JBBQYS010000069.1:0-16868 GCA_038208485.1 Chitinophagales bacterium | reverse complement strand
GTAGTGCCTCTTACCACACGCTTGCGCTTTGGCTTGTCTGCACCTTCTTTTTTGGTTTCGTCAGTCATTGTGTTGTCTTTGTCCATTATTTGGGAGATAAGTTCTTCTTTGTTTAGTTTCTTGCTGTTCTTGATATTCATCTCGTCAGCAATTTCAACTAACTCCGGAACGAGGAGATCGCTCAGTTGTGAAATATTGTACATAAAATAATTAGAGATACTTTCAGAGAAATGCTCTTAAAAAAAATTCTTTGAAAATAAGGTTGTTGATTTTTTTTGATTTGAAGCAATGCGAAAGGGAAACAATTTTTTAAAAAAAAGGGATGTACTTCAATGCCGCTTCAACTGCAATATTACAGGTTTTTTATAAACAACAAGACTTTTTTCTAAAATTTAGTTTACACTTATCATTTACATTAATATTGCCCTCAATAGTTATACTAGCCATTTCATATCAACTAATATATTATGCCTCACCTCAACGTAGAATGGAAAGCAAAAGCCACAGACCTTTATACACAGGAACAGCAGCTGATCACTCTTAATCCAAAGTATATTGGGGAGGACCTGCAAACTGATACTTATTTCCATACCAAACATGGCAGGTTAAAGATCAGGGAAGGAAATATAGAGAATGCGCTTATATATTATGAAAGAGAAGATATAGCTGGAGCCAAGGCTTCCAGGGTCATATTGTATAAATACGAACCCGATGCCTTACCCAGGGAAATACTAACTGTCACTAATGGTATTAAGGTCGTGGTACAAAAAAAGCGCAGGATCTATTTTATTGATAATGTAAAATTTCATTTTGATGAAGTAGAAGGGTTGGGAAAATTTATAGAAGTAGAAGCCATTGATACAACAGCAGCACCTGATCAAAAAAAACTACAGACTCAATGTGATCACTATGCAGCATTCCTGGGCATAAAAGACGAAGATTTTTTGCAGCAATCATACAGCGATATGCTAATGAAAAGTTGATTGGCAAATTAATTGCATGTTTTTACTAAAGGATTTTAATCCTCCCAAAAAGATACAATTATGAAAAAAATAATTTTCCTTTTCGCTGCATTTTGTTTTGTCTTGTTTGTCAGCAGTTGTAATAACGCTAAAAAGACCATGGTAGAAAACCCGGCGATTGATGGTACCTGGGAATTGGTTTTTATTGACTCTGCGCCAAAACCTTTGGCAGAATTATATCCCGATAAAATTCCTACGATGGAGATCAATACACCATCAAAAACAATTACCGGTAATACGGGCTGCAATAGCTATAGCACAGCCCTTACTATCAATAAAAATAGTATAGACTTTTCGGCACCTATCGTAGCTACAGAAAGGATGTGTATGAATACTGCTGAGGGCGAAGCATTGTTTCTTGGATTCCTCCCACAGGTAAATAATTTTGCGGTAAGCCAGGGAGAATTGTATTTTATGAAAGGGAATAAAACAGTGATGCGGTTCAGGAAATCTTAAGAATTTTTTTGTACACCGGCTTCAACACATCACTCACCCTCTGTCCCGCTATCCGGCGTAGTCCTCGCAGCTTCCGCTCCAGGCTATTTGCTGTGGGCTACTGCCTGCTATCGGGTGTAGGTTCCCGGCCGCAGAAGGTTGTTTCAGCTGGCATTCGTTTACTGCTTTAAATTTTTATATTTATTTTTCTGTAACGCAGATAAAAAATTACTTCTGCTCTAAATTTTTTTCTACTTTTATTGCTTACCTAATACAATCTGCTTTGTCTCATCTTGAAGAAAGAACAGAAAAAATCTGCCTGAATTGTAATGCCGGTCTTGTCGGCAGGTATTGCCATAAATGTGGCCAGGAGAACAGGGAGCCAAAAGAATCTGTCTGGCATTTCGTTACCCATTTTGTCAATGACTTCACCCATTTTGATGGTAAATTTTTTACTACTTTAAAGGACCTATTGTTTCGCCCCGGTTTTCTATCACGGGAATATATGCTAGGCAAGAGAGAACGATACCTGAACCCTATCAGGATGTATCTTTTTACTTCATTTATTTTCTTTTTAATATTCTTGTCGGTGATACATTTACCCGAGCCTTCATTAAAAGTGGATGATACTGAACTCGAGGTTATTAAAAAAATGCCGGACAAAGAATTTAATGAAATGACAGCAAAGCTTAATAATGGTAAGCCTATGTCCCGAAATAGATTTAATGCTTTTGTAGATAGTGTACATGCTTCCGATACACTTAGTTTTGCCCAATCACCTGTAAACGCAGGTGCCGATAGTATACCAACTGGCAAAAGTTGGATTGATAATTACATTAATACAAAATTGCAGCAACTCAATACAAAGTATTCAGGAAATAAATCAGGAACGATAAAGGATTTCATCGAGGGTTTTACCCATAGGTTTCCTCAAATGCTTTTTATTTCATTGCCTTTTGTTGCATTTCTTTTAAAGCTTTTATATATCCGCCAAAAAGAATATTACTATGTGAGTCATGGTGTTTTTGTTATTCATTTATTCATTTTTCTTTTCTTCTGTCTGCTGGCACTGATAGGTTTAGATGCACTTATACAAGCCACGCATTGGCAGTGGATCAGCTGGATTATAAATGGCATTACTGTCCTGATCTTTTTCTACCTCTACAAAGCCATGAGGAATTTTTACCAACAGGGAAGAGCCAAAACGATAATAAAATACTTCCTCTTTCTTACCTTGAATATATTTTTATTTGCGCTCATTTCTTTATTGTTCGTCTTATGGAGCCTGGCCATGCTTTAACGTAGTGGATGTGCAACTTTGTATCATTAGTAAGTAAATGCACTATATTTGCGCCAGTTCATTAATCCCGCGGCCTACTCGCCAGTTTTATGTGTTGCATTTTTTTATAAAACACTCCACTAAAATCGTCTTTCATTTTCAATAAATAAAGACACTCGCCTTTAGCGAAGAATTCCAATTCTTTTCCGCATTTATTTTATTTAAAAAAACATATTATTTTGTTATTTACCGACCTGGCTTTAATAGAGCCAATTCTTTCAGCCCTGCAAGATGAGGGCTACACCAAGCCAACGCCTATACAGGTACAGTCTATTCCGCATATTTTACAGAAAAAAGACCTGCTGGGCTGTGCCCAAACAGGAACTGGTAAAACGGCGGCATTTGCTATCCCAATGCTACAATTACTGGCCAAGCCGGTGACTATGCAGAGCAGGGGGCAAAAACCTATCCGTGCGCTGATACTTACGCCAACCCGTGAGCTCGCTATCCAGATACAGGAAAGTTTTAATGCCTATGGCAAAAACCTCAGGCTGAAAAACCTGGTGATCTTTGGTGGTGTAAATCAAGGCCCACAAGTGGATGCCCTGAAGCGTGGAGTAGATATTTTAGTAGCTACACCCGGCAGATTATTAGATCTGATGAACCAGGGCTTTATAAACCTGAGAGAACTTGAGATCTTTGTATTGGATGAGGCTGACCGTATGTTGGATATGGGTTTTGTACACGATGTAAAAAGAGTGATCACTAAAATTCCGGAAAAAAGACAAACGCTTTTCTTCTCAGCTACTATGCCGGGAGAAATACAATCTTTGGCCAACAGTATTTTAAACAATCCTGTAAAAGTAGAAGTTGCCCCGGTTTCATCTACCGCCGAAACCATTCAGCAAAGTCTTTTTTATGTAGATAAGGAGCAGAAAAAAGCGCTCCTGGCCCATATACTGGAAGATAAATCAATAGAGACTGCACTTGTATTTACCCGTACCAAGCATGGTGCTGATAAAGTGGTAAAGGACCTGCTGCGCATTGGTGTAAAAGCTGAAGCCATCCATGGTAATAAATCTCAGAATGCCAGGCAACGTGCCCTGCAAAATTTTAAGAACAGAACGACAAGAGTTCTTGTAGCGACAGATATAGCAGCTCGTGGAATAGATGTGGATGAGCTAACTCATGTGATCAATTATGAATTACCTGATGTTCCTGAAACATATGTACACCGTATTGGCCGTACTGGCCGTGCAGGACTGAGCGGAATTTCTTTTTCATTTTGTGAAGATGAAGAAACTATGGCACTGAGGGATATTCAAAGACTGATCGGGAAAAATATTCCTGTAGATATGGATCATCCATTTCATGTTACCATCACCGGTATTACCAAAAGGCCGGTGAAACAACAACAACAAAGACCGCCAAGGCACCAGGGAAGCAACAGAAATCAGCAGGGAAATTCTTCTGCCGGTGGCAGACCAGCCAATAACAACCAGAAAAAAACACATAGCAGCACGCACAAACCAAGAGAGACTTCAGGCCAGGGTGCAGAACGCAACTGGAATAAGTGGTAACAAAATGCCGGCTTCATTTACGAAGCCGGCTTTTTCATTTTGATGGAAAAATTATAATTATTCTTCCAGCATTGTTTCCTGATAATATTTTGCCTTCCATTCTTTTCCCACTTTTACATATGTCTCAGAAGCTGCCACTTTTGCTGCCCATGGATTGCCCGAACCATCAACTATGTCTCGATCCAATATATAATATACGACAGCTGCATTATCTGTTAGTGGCAATACTTTTATATTGCTCAGGCGATAACTGCGTATATCAGTATCCTTAAAAGTGGCTACTGTAGCATCTGGTCCCAGGGCTGTGGTTCCAAAATATCCGATATAATCAGGATGCAATTGATTCCTTAAAGTACCCAGGTTTTTAAGCTTTGCAAATTCCCAATGACTGATCTCTTGCTGTATCAGTAGTTTAGATTCTGCATCTGTTAATACCGGAGCAGTACTATTTCCTTTGTCGCCACCGCAACCGGAAACAGCAAGCGTGATTATGCATATGATAAATAGTCTTGTAAACATATAAATAGCTTTGTGGTTTAAGTAATTGTTATCTACAAATAGAACTGAAAATTACGAGATTAGAGATATTTATTTTCCTGGCTAATTTTATTTTCAGTTGCCAATGCTAATCACACATTAAATACTAAAATTGTTCCTGAATGCAAATGGGACAGTGCTTACGAAAAGACTATAACATATCCTTCTGAAAAACGCAACATAAACAAAAGTTGAAAACAGTATAAGGCTATGGTCCAATAACTGAATTATTATCTTTAATTCCCAACATCTGAAAATGTATTCTTCTTAACTTAGCCACCTGTCTACAACTGCAAAAATACGATCAGAAAATACTGAAGTTGTCCTGCTAAAGGATTACAAGGAAACAGGCAATATGGAAAGCCTATCAGCCTTGTACAGGCCATACATGGATATTACTTACGGTGTCTGCCTGAAGTACCTGCAGAATACGGATGACGCCAAAGATGCAGTGATTAATATTTTTGAGGAGCTGGTAACGAAGGTGAAAAAATATGACATAGAAAATTTTGGCGGATGGTTATACAGGCTGGCAAAAAATCATTGCCTGATGCACCTACGCAGTAATAAAAAATACCCGAAAACAGTGGAATTGCCGGTTATGCAATTGGGAGATGAATCGCATCTGGAGGATGTGATGGAAAAAGAAGAGCACCTGGACCGGATGCATGACTGCATAGAGCAACTGAATGAAGACCAGAAGCAGGCTGTGCAACTTTTTTACCTGCAAAATAAATGTTATAAAGAGATTGCTGATACCACAGGGCTGGATACCGGAAAAGTACGTAGCCACATACAAAACGGAAGAAGAAACCTGAAAATATGTATGGAAGCTGAATCATAAAAATGAGCGCTAATAAAAAAATATATGCTGCTGCCGATTTTGGCAGGTACCACAGGGGAGAAATGTCTGCTGCGGAAATGCATGCTGTGGAAAGGGCTGCGCTTCACGATCCTTTTGTGGCAGATGCTCTGGAAGGGTATTCATTTACTGAAAAACCGGAAGAAGACATTGCAGACCTGGAACAAAGACTGGCTATGGTGCATACTCCTGTAATTAATATAACCAGGAATATAAATCTATGGTGGAAAATTGCTGCGGTAGTAATATTAATGGGTGGCTTGGGCTATTTTGGTTACCAATTCTCTACAAATGAAAAAGAATTAAGGATAGCTGAAAATACTGTGAAGGATCCTGAAGAATCAATGATTACCCAGGATTCAGTTAAGGATATACTCGAAGACCAGAATAGCCCTGAGGGAAATGAGACTGAAAGAATTGCACAAACCCGTCTTGAGTCTGCACGGAAATCTGCAAGTCAGGCCGCATCACAGGCGAAGTCCAGGGAAGATGTATCAGCTGCGGTATCAGTTAAAATGCGATCTGAAGCTGAACAAAAATCTGCAAAAAAAACAGCCCCGGAAAATATGCCTTATACCCTGCAGGGCAAAGTAGTAAATGCCGAAGGTATGTCGCTTGCAGATGCCTCAGTAAGCAACACCGAGGATAGGTTAGTAACCAAAACTGATAATGAAGGAAATTATACATTAAAAGCCACTGAAACTGAAGTGCAGTCAGAGATACAGGTTATAGGTTATGGTACAGTAAAACAGAAACTGGAAGCTAACTTATCTAATGTGGTGGTAGTAAATGCAGATAAAAATGTAATCAATAACAATGCTTCCATGCCGAATAATGCGGCCAAATCATCGTCCCAGCCGGTAAAAATGAAAAAGACAATCAACCAGGCTGCAACCCCGATAGGAGGTATGACTTTGTATAAAAATTATCTGAAAAATAATATCACAAAGGAAACTGATGAAAATGGCCTACAGTATATCGGCATTGTAAAGCTCCGGTTTGATCTTGATGCTGATGGACATCCTCAAAATATTAAAGTCATCCAGTCGCTTTGCCCGGCCTGCGATAAGCAAGCGATCAGTTTGTTAAAAAATGGTGTGCCTTGGACCGGGGCTACTGGTAAACCATATGAAATAGAGGTAGAATTTTAAAAAAAATCATATACCTGATCAGCTCACTAATTTTTAACAGCGGTTGAAAAAATAACAATTACACCCTGATTCACTGCTGAAATACGTTATCTTTACCCTCTCAAAAAAAATGATATGATATCTAATTTATTAACTACATTCTTACTCTCAATGCCGGGCGGTAGTGAGTGGATACTGATCGTCATTGTTGTTCTCCTCTTGTTTGGAGGTAAAAAAATTCCTGAACTAATGAAAGGAATTGGCCGTGGAATGCGTGAGTTCAATGATGCAAAAGATAATGTAAAGAATGAGATAGAATCAGGGATGAAGGAAAAAGATGTACAGCAGACTTCTGCTACAACTACTCCACCACCCCCAGCTTCTCAGGCACCCAGGGAAACAGTTATACCTGAGTAATAAAATTATTTTAACGCCGGAGTTGGCAATTGTTTCTAAGAGAAAAACAGTTGCCAACTTCGGCATATTTATATACCAGAACCATTGAATAAATGTTTTCTTTTTCTACCATAACCCGCTACCAGCAACAATTAGCAAATAATGAACTTACTTGCGAAGCCGTGGTAAATCATTACCTGGCAGAAATAGAAAAACACAAAGGCCTCAATGCATTTGTTGAAGTTTATGCAGATGAAGCCCTGGAAAAAGCCAGGGCATTGGATGAATCCCGATCTAAAGGGGAGGAAATGAAAAAGCTTCATGGTGTAGTGATAGCGATCAAAGATGTGATCTGCTACAAAGGTCATTCTGTGACTGCTGCCAGTAAAATTCTGGATGGATTCTCGTCTTTATTCACTGCCACTGCACTTCAATACCTGTTAGATGAAGATGCAATAATCATAGGAAACTGTAACTGTGATGAGTTTGCCATGGGCAGTACCAATGAAAACTCTGTATATGGTGCAGTGAAAAACTTCGCCAATGAGGAAAGGGTACCCGGTGGAAGCAGCGGTGGTAGTGCAGTAGCTGTGCAGGCCGGTATGTGTATGCTGAGCCTCGGTAGCGATACCGGGGGTAGTGTGCGGCAGCCAGCAGATCATTGCGGCATCATCGGCCTCAAACCGGGCTATGGACGTATATCCCGTTATGGGCTTCTTGCTTATGCTTCCAGTTTTGACCAGGTCGGAATTTTTGGAACTACCGTACAGGATGTAAAATTATTGCTGCAGATTATGAGTCGGCCAGATAATATGGACAGCACCATGACGCAAAGAGCTTTGCCGCCAACAGAGATTGAACAAAATAAAAAATATAAATTCTGCTACTTTACACAAGTGATGGAGCACCCTTCATTGGATGCAGAGATCCGGGCAGGAATAGAAAACAAAATTGAGGCATTAAAAATTGCAGGAAATGAAGTAGAAGCTGTCTCATTTGGCTTGCTGGACTATATTGTTCCTGCTTATTATGTACTAACAACAGCAGAGGCCAGCAGTAACCTAAGTCGTTATGATGGCGTTCGTTATGGACATAGAAGTAATGTTCCAGCCGCCGATATAGATACATTTTACAAACAAAACAGGAGTGAAGGATTTGGTTTGGAAGTAAAACGCAGGATCATGCTGGGAACTTTTGTGTTAAGTACTGGTTACTATGACGCTTATTTTGCCAAAGCTCAGCAAATTAGAAAGTTGCTGGTGGAAAAGACCAATGAAATTTTTTCTACTTACGATGGTATCATCATGCCTGTAGCACCCACTACAGCCCCTTTATTGGGTAAAAAAGACGATGATCCAATTGCAGTGTACCTGGCTGATATTTTTACCGTTTTTGCTAACCTTACCGGTCTTCCAGCTATTGCACTTCCATTGTTTTCACACAGTGATAACATGCCTTATGGCCTCCAGATTATGACAAAAAACGAGAATGAAGTAACTTTGCTCCAAATGGCAGAAAACCTGATGGAACTAAAAACAAAGGATTAACTCTTTTTTTAATTTTTTCTGCCGTATATATTATCATGTATAAAAGGCTTTTGCTCATATCATTTTCTATTTTCTTACTGGTACATACTCATGCACAGATCGTGTCCCCTTTCCCTGAAGATTCTACAACGCTGGTAGCCGAGACGGATAGTATTATAGAGGAAGTGATCACAAAAAAAGAAGTTACTCCAAAGGATAAAGTAGAATATTTTAGCCGGCTTACACGGTACGGTTTTAAAGATCTTTTTAAGCAAAATAGTTACAACGCTTCGTTGCCTTACAGCAGCCAGGTAAATCCTAATGCAGAAAAATACATGCAGGATTACCTTAAATCACACAGCAAATCCCTGAGGGGAATGAAAACCTGGGGCATGCCTTATTTTAACCTGATAGATAACATTTTTGCCCAGTATGGTTTGCCCAAAGAATTAAAATACCTCGCAGTTATAGAAAGTAATTTAAGTACTTCAGCTACGAGTTGGGTTGGTGCTGGCGGCCCATGGCAGTTTATGCCTTACACCGCCAGGGATTATGGACTGGTGGTAAATGGCAGTTATGATGAAAGAAGGGATTATTACAAAAGCACTCATGCAGCTGCCAGGTACTTGCTTTCATTGTATAAAGATATGCACGACTGGCTCCTGGTAATAGCTGCCTACAACGGCGGTCCGGGAAGGGTGCACAGGGCAATGAAGAGAAGCGGTAGTAAAAATTTCTGGGCCCTGCAATATTACCTGCCGGAAGAAAGCCGAAATCATGTAAAGAAATTCATTGCCACACATTATATCATGGAAGGGATTGGAGATAATATGGGTGGAGCGGTGGTTACAAATACCTCAGCTTACCAGGAAACTTTTGGGAGCAATGCCTCCATGTACAATAACAAGCCGACACTGGGAATTGATGAAATGAAGAACGCTGAAACCCAGACGATCAGTGGTAAATATAATTCTGTGATCATAGCAAAAAACCTGGTGATGGATATTACGGTTTTCAACAGGTATAATCCCAATTTTGATGGGCAGATTATGGAGAAGGGCCAATATGACCTGATACTTCCGCAGGATAAGATGCAACTCTTCCTTGCCAATAAATATAATATTCTGAATGAATGTGTGCAGGTGTTGCTGGCAGATGATGCCGTTCCTGAAAACAAAACAGTGTATCCAAAAAAGTACCAGAGAGGAAAGTGATTCTTAGTTTAAGGCAATTTATTTTAATAACTTATTGAGTCATAGACAATCATTTTCATTTTTAGATAAACCTGATTCGTTTAGCCCTGAAAGGACATAATAACCTCAACGAAGGGTACCACCCTTTGGTTAAAAATATTCATGAAATCCAAGCCCTGAAAGGGCGTAATCCTTTTTAAAATGTAGAACTATTTATTATGCCCAAAAAAAACATCGTCATACTTACCGGTGCCGGTATCAGTGCAGAAAGCGGTCTGAAAACATTCCGGGATAGCGATGGCTTATGGATGGGCCATAATGTAGCAGACGTAGCTACACCAGAAGCATTTTACAGGAATCCTGATCTTGTACAGCAATTTTATAATGAAAGAAGGAAGGACGTAAAAGCAGTACAACCAAATGCAGCACATTTTTACCTGGCAAAATTAGAAGAGGAATTTAACGTACACATAGTCACTCAGAACATAGATGACTTACATGAAAGAGCAGGGTCTAGACAAGTGTTACATCTTCACGGGCAGATCACAAAAATGCATACCGTAAAAAACACGAATATCTATTTCGATGCTACAGATGAAATCCTCACCGGTCATCTTGGTGAAGATGGTTCTCAGCTGCGTCCGCATGTGGTATGGTTTGGCGAAGAGGTTCCTATGCTGCAACAGGCAGCGGAGCTAATGACCAGGGCAGATATTTTTATTCTTGTAGGAAGTTCGCTGGAGGTGTACCCTGCAGCAGGGCTGATAGAATTTGTTCCCCATGAAGTACCAAAGTTTATCCTGGATAAAAAGATTCCTTCACTCTTTCAATATGAAAATATTTTACCAATAGAAAAATCGGCAACTGAAGGAATAAAGGAACTTGATTTATTGCTGGAAGAATACAGAACTTAATCCAGACCCAGTACATTTCTTATAGCGGAAGTTTTCACATTACATTCTTCCCATTCTGCTGCAGCATCACTATTTATGGTGATAGCGCCTCCGGCAAAAAAATGCAACTCTTTTAAAGATTTGTTGTAAAAAATACTTCTTATCACCACATTAAAATCAACATCTCCCTCCGGTGTGATATAACCAATTGTTCCGCTGAATAAACCCCGGTTGAATGGTTCATATTGATTAATCAGCTCCATTACTTTTTTCTTTGGGGCTCCAGTCATACTTCCCATAGGGAAACTTGCTTTCAGGATATCAGAAAGCGTTGTACCTGGTTTTAATTCTCCTTCTATGGTCGATATGAGTTGATGAACCTGCGGAAAACTATATGTGCCAAACAACTCAGTTACTTTCACAGATCCCGCCAGGCATACCCTCCCGAGGTCATTCCTTACAAGGTCTACGATCATCACATTTTCTGACCTTTCTTTTTCACTATTTAGTAAAGAAATTCTGCTGTTTTCATCTGCAATAGAATCATTGGGAAATCTTTTGGCTGTTCCTTTTATTGGTTGGGAAATGATTTTATTACCTTCTTTTTTTATGTATCGTTCCGGGCTGGCAGAAATACAATAGTTGATTTCTTTTTTATATAAAGCTGCAAATGGTGCAGGGCTTTTCTCAATAAGATCCAGGTATATTGAAATAGGGTGGATACTGGCTTTTGTGATGTGCATTCTGCAATAGTTTATCTCATAACAATCGCCGGCCTGTATGTGCTGCTGCAGATGCGCAATTGTTTCCAGGTATCTATTTTTTTCTGGAATTGTTGTGAGGGTTTCAGAAAAGAATACTGGGTTTGATGTAGTTATCTCTACATTATTAATTTCCCTGAAAATGACATCTGGTTTTTTTGTAGCAGATCTTATAACCAGGGAGCCGTTGTTGTATTGCAATAAGATTTGTGGGCTAAATAAAAACCCAATTCCAAAACCAGTTTCATCTGTAAAGGACGAATCAAGTTCTTCTACCTGGTTTTTCAGGTCATAACTAAAATGACCAAATTTCCAACCTTTGTCCTGGCAAAAAGAATCAAGATCCCGGAAAGCATCATGATCTTTTAATTCTATACTTTTTCGTACACCTGCCGCCAACACCCAATCCCAGGCTGTTGCGGAACTGTAGCCACAGCTATCCAGGAAACAAAAAATGTTGAACTGGTCAGCCCAATTCAACATTTTAATTTTAAAGATGTGCGGATCCTTTACAATAAAAGTTTGTTCAGTTTCCTGCACAGTATAATTTAATAGTCATCGTCAAGGTTATCGTCGTCATCATCGAAGGTATCAAAATCTTTGAAATCCTCATCGAGGTCCAGGTCATCATCATCATCTTTCACTTTCTTTCCTGCTGACTTTTTAGGAGATTTTGGGGTATCGAATTCTTCGAAATCGGGATCTTCCCAAGTGTCGCTATCTTCTTCTTTTCCCCAATCATCATCGTCTTCATCCACATCATCTTCATCGTCGTCGTCATCATCGCCTGACTTCTTTTTGCCTGCAGCTTTTGTTTTTGCACCAGCTTTTTTTACAGGTTTTTCGTCGTCATCATCTAAATCATCTTCCAGGTCATCATCTTCTTCAGCCCCAGTTTTGGAGGCTGCTTTTTTTGCCGGTTGAGATTTGTCTGTTGCGGTTTTGTTAGCAATGGTCTTTTTTGCTTTATCAGATTTTGTAGCCATGAGTAAAAAAATTGTTGGTGTAAAATTTCTTATCCTTTTTTAAATAGCCAAATATTTTGGTAAGTATTTTTAGTCTTTTTTTAAATTTTTATAATCTGTTCTTTTCCCGGACCATTACTTATATATTTAACAGGAACGCCAAGGAATTCGTTTAGGTAATTAATATAATTTTTCATTTGATCAGGCATTGCTTCAAAGCTCCCAAATGCCTGGATATCTGTATTCCATCCTTCAAAACTTTTATAAATGGGTTCAATGTCAACCTTATTCATTTGAAATGGAATTTCAGTAGTAATTTTTCCATCTATTTTATAGCTGTTGCACACTTCCAGTTGCTCCAGGCCATCCAATATATCTGCTTTGGTCATTACTATACCAGTAACGCCATTAATCATACAGGCAAATTTAAGCGCCACAAGATCAATCCAGCCGCAACGACGTGGGCGACCGGTAGTGCTGCCAAACTCATTGCCTGTATTGCGTAGAAATTCGCCTTTTTCATCATGTAGTTCCGTAGGGAATGGGCCGCTACCAACACGTGTACAATATGCTTTAGTGATACCAATCACTTCCTTGATTTTTTGTGGTGCAATACCCAACCCGCTGCATACACCTGCAGTAATGGTACTGCTGCTGGTGACAAATGGAAAAGTGCCAAAATCAACATCCAGCATGCTGCCTTGCGCTCCTTCTGCCAGTACTTTTTTTCCTTCGCTGATCTTATTGTTCAGGAAATATTCACCATTTACAATTTTGAAACTGCGCAGGAATTCAATCGCTTCAAAAAACTCTTCTTCCCATGTACTGATATCTTCCTGGAAATTGAAATTATCCAGCAGGCGCTGGTGTTTCAGCCTGAGCTTTATATATTCTGTAGTAAAATTTTTATTGAGGAGGTCGCCTACCCTAAGTGCATTTCGACCAGTTTTATCCATGTATGCAGGACCAATTCCTTTGAGCGTGCTGCCAATTTTTTCAACGCCTTTATTCAGTTCACTTGCTTTGTCTAAAGCACGGTGTGTAGGAAGTATCAGGTTGGTTCTTTCACTGATATATAAATTCTTGCGGTAGTCTACCCCAAATGCGGCTACATCAGCACATTCTTTTTGTAATGCTACAGGATCTAGCACTACGCCTGCACCCACCAGGTTTACTTTATTTTCATGGAAAATACCACTTGGTATCTGGTGTAGTACTATTTTTTTGTCACCTACATACAATGTGTGTCCTGCATTTGGTCCTCCCTGGAACCTAGCCACTACATCATAATCAGCAGCAAAATAATCTACTATCTTTCCTTTTCCCTCATCTCCCCATTGCATCCCCAGAATTACGTCTACCATTAGTTGTTTTTTATCATTTTTTGGCAGCCATAAAAGATAGTTGCTGCTAAGGGCGTAAAAGTAAAATGAAAAAAAAGAACTGCCTAATTAAATAGTGGTGGGAAGGTGAAAAAATTGAAGTTCTTGTAGGGAGGGAGTGAAAATTAAAAATAGAAGATCCCGCAAGGCGGGAGTAAAAATCAAAAATTAAAATGTAAAAAGTTGGGGGCTTAAACTGAATATGGCAACTCAATATTTGAAAGAAAAGGGTATTATAAAAAAAACGCCGGAAATGATAGCATTCCGGCGTTTGATAACTTTATAATTACTACTAAGCTACTTTCAGCAAGCTTAGTTTACTGTTCTCAAATTTGCGCATCGCATATTCCAGGTTCACATTAAAAACTTTGGTCTTAGACCCCGGAAGTTCATACATGGCATCGGTAAGAATGCTCTCACAGATACTACGCAGCCCGCGAGCACCCAACTTGTATTCCAGCGCTTTCTGCACCATGAAATTAAGTGCTTCATCCTCGAAGGTCAGTTCAATATTTTCCATCTCAAACAAACGGGTAAATTGCTTGATCAATGCATTTTTTGGTTCTGTAAGAATACTGCGCAATGTATTTGCATCCAGCGGATTCAGGTAAGTAATTACCGGCAGTCGGCCCAGCAATTCCGGGATGATGCCAAATTCTTTGATATCTACCGCATTTACATATTGTAGTAAATGATTCAGCTGATACTCCTGCAATTCTTTATTTACATTAAAGCCAATTGCATTTGTATTTACCCTGCGGCCAATGATGCGATCAATGCCATTAAATGCACCTCCACAAATAAACAATATATTTTGTGTATTTACTTTTACCAGCTTTTGCTCAGGATGCTTACGTCCTCCCTGTGGTGGAACCAATACCTCTGCCCCTTCAAGGAGCTTTAAAAGGCCTTGCTGTACACCTTCTCCACTTACATCACGGGTGATGGATGGGTTATCGCTTTTACGGGCTATTTTATCAATCTCATCTATAAAAACAATCCCTTTCTCTGCAGCATTTACATCGTAATTGCAGGATTGTAGCAAACGGGTAAGCATGCTTTCAACGTCTTCTCCTACGTAACCTGCCTCAGTAAATACCGTAGCATCCACAATAGCAAAAGGTACATTGAGTAAACGGGCAATTGTTTTAGCCAGTAAAGTTTTACCGGTTCCGGTTTCTCCTACCATTATGATGTTACTTTTTTCAATCTCTACATCATTATCTATTTTCTGGTTCAGCCTTTTATAATGATTGTATACAGCTACAGCAAGGATCTTTTTTGCTTCATCCTGCCCGATCACGTACTCATCCAGGAATTTCTTAATTTCCTGGGGCTTTTTTACAGATAATTTATAATTGGATTTTTTCTGTACTTCTTCGGGTTCTTCAATGCCCAGTTCCTGGGTAATGATCACCTGGGCATGTTCTATACAGCTTTCGCAGATATGTCCGTCCTGCCCTGCTATTAAAATTTTTACCTGGTCGCGGTTGCGGCCACAAAATGTACAATGTAATTGTTGTTGCTTAGCCATTAAAATTTCTCCTGTTTTCTTACATTTCT
Organism: Chitinophagales bacterium; assembly: GCA_038208485.1. Classification (GTDB taxonomy): domain Bacteria; phylum Bacteroidota; class Bacteroidia; order Chitinophagales; family Chitinophagaceae; genus Ferruginibacter. Next base: position 1,344 of record JBBQYS010000069.1, on the reverse strand, counting down.
AACATAAACCATGCAAGTGCTACAAAGATACAATTCTAAGCCTAAACGCTGCTTTTCACTGTAAAACTGCCGTTGAATGGTAGGATTAATGAGTAGATTTATTGCCTGCGACAAAAAGCTTAGCCACGGATGGCACGAATTTTCACGGATAAATTTACCTAGTACACAGAATGACATGTTAGTCTTCAAGCTTTTCATCTATCGCATTGCGAAGCATAGCTGCAGTCATCTTTTTTAAGGGATTTCTTGTTTGGTCTGCCCTTTCCCTGCGTGCCTGGATTATATCTATGCATTTGAAAATAGCTTCTCTAAAAGAATCTTCGTTTGCACTGCCTTGGCCGGCAATATCAAATGCAGTTCCATGGTCTGGCGACGTACGAACTCCCGGTAAGCCGGCAGTATAATTTACACCCTCTCCAATAGCCAGGGATTTAAATGGAATAAGACCCTGATCGTGGTACATAGCCAGTACTGCATCAAAATGTTGGTACTCTCCACGGGCAAAAAATGCATCGGCACTATAAGGACCAAAGCATAATATTTTCTTCTTATTGGCTTCTTCTATAGCTGGTTTAATGACCTCGATCTCTTCTTTTCCTACCAGTCCTTCATCTCCGGCATGGGGATTTAAACCAAGAACTGCAATCTTGGGTTTCGTAATTCCAAAATCTTTGATCAGGGAATCATTGAGAAGTTCAAGTTTAAATTCTAAGGCATTTTTGGTGATATGAGGCGCTATTTCACTTATAGGAATATGTTCTGTAAGTACCGCTACACGCATATTCTCGGCTATTAAAAGCATAGCTACATCCTGCATGCCAAAAAAACTTTTCAGAAAAGGCGTATGCCCTGTAAAATCAAAATGTTCTGATTGAACATTTTTTTTATGAATAGGAGCTGTCACTATACCATCAAGCTTCCCGGCTTTTAAAGCACCGGCAGCAGTCACGAGGCTCATGACAGCATATTTTCCACCTTCTTCCGTAAGCACACCTGGAGTTACATTTACTTCCTCATCCCAGCAATTAAAAAGGTTCACTTGCTTGGTGTTCATGTCGGAAGAATCCTGGACTGAACTATAATTTATGTTCAGGTCTGGCAGAGTCTTTCTGTAAAAATTCATCAATTTATTATTGGCAAATATTACCGGGGTGCAATATTCCAGTAACCTGTGATCGTGCAGGGTTTTGATGATTAGTTCCGGGCCGATGCCATTAATATCTCCACACGTAAATCCTATTATGGGTTTTCTGTCTTCAACTGTATTACTCATATTGTGCTGGTTATTTTACCTTGAGGGTAAAAATACGATTTTGTTTTTGGGTGATGGATTTTTGGGAAATG
>JBBQYS010000068.1:0-17084 GCA_038208485.1 Chitinophagales bacterium | reverse complement strand
CCTGGAATATAGTTTCAACTACTTCAGGGTTGAGGCCCTTATAATTCATCTACCGCAGGTTTTTCAACTCCGGCTACTGATATTAAACCCTTTCGGGTGACAGGAAAGGAATGCTAATAAAAATTTTAGGATTCCTGGAATGTTGATTTATGTACAACTCATGTTTTTTATAAATTATCTGAGATTTTAAAAAAAGTTGATCCATGAGAATTTTGACCATCCAACATCCTTGTATAACCAATCCACCAAATACTATTAAGATACCGGACATAAATATATCCAGGACAGCTTAATTTTTCATTCTTCCCTAATTGTAAAATGCAATTGAAATGTTTTATTTATGTTCTATTACTGCGAAGCAGTTCAACAATAATAGCTCCCGGTGAAACCCGGAGAGAAAATTTCCAAGTAGAAACAACCCCGAAGGGGTTGAACATTAAATCCTTTCCACCAAAATCGAAATTCATCCATTAAAGCCGGCTAAAAAAGCAATAATTTTTGAAAATATTTATGCTCTACCAGAGACCATATTCTACATTTGCATCTATAAATACCAGGTAAAAAATATGCTTATGATTTTCTCAAACCTACAACGGGTTGTTGTTTTTGCTTTTATGCTATTTCTGTTTGCTTCATGTAGCAACAAAAAAAATGTTGATCTACTTGTGATTCATGCCCGAATTTATTCGGTGGATAGTAGTTTTTCCATTGCTGAAGCTATGGCAATAAAAGATGGTAAAGTAGTGCAACTTGGCACCACAGAAGATCTGCTGAAAGTATACCAGCCAGAGAATTTGGTAGATGCTGAAGGACATGCTGTATACCCGGGTTTAATAGATGCACACAGCCATTTCACAGGATATGCTACTGATAGATGGAAATGCAACCTGATCGGTACCTCATCTTATGAAGATGTACTGCAAACATTACAAAATTATGCAGCTACCGCACCGGGGAATTTACTGTATGGTCGTGGCTGGGATCAAAACGACTGGGAAGTTCCTGAATATCCAACCCGTGAAAAACTAGACAGTCTTTTCCCTGGTAGGCCTGTATTTCTAAAAAGGATAGATGGCCATGCTGCTATATGCAGCAGTAAAATGCTGGAACTGGCAGGGGTCACTGAGCAATCTGCAATTGAGGGTGGAGAATTTGTGAAATCAAATGGCGAGCTCACGGGACTGGTTATAGACAATGCCATGCATTTAGTAGAAAAAATAATACCAGGTATTACTGATGAGGCTGCCCTAAAATACTATAAAGAGACAGAACAGGAATTCTTTGCAGAGGGACTTACAGGCGCACACGATCCCGGTGTCAGCGATCATACTGTGACGTTGCTGCAACAGGCATATAAAACCCAGGGATTAAAAATTAAAATCTTTGCGCTGCTGAGTGATAATGCTGCATATTACAAAAAATGGGTTGCCTCTGGTCCGCTTAGAGAGGGAGGCCTGCACGTAGGTGGCTTTAAGGTATATTCAGATGGTGCGCTGGGCAGCCGCGGTGCCTGCCTCTTACACCCTTACAGTGATAAAGCTGACAGGTATGGCTTTTTGCTGAGTAGCAAAGCACATTTTGACAGCCTGGCTCAAATGCTCTCTGGTTCAGGCTTGCAAATGTGTACCCATGCCATTGGCGACAGCGCCAACAGGCAAATTTTGGCAACTTATGCATCAGTGCTAAAAGGGAAGAATGACAAGCGCTGGAGAATAGAACATGCGCAGGTGGTAAACGAAAATGATTTTCATTTTTTTGCAGATTACAATATTATACCTTCTGTGCAGCCAACCCATGCCACCAGCGATATGTACTGGGCCGGCGACAGGCTGGGCAAAGAAAGATTGCGCAATGCATATGCTTATCTCCGCCTATTAAATACGAATGGATGGATGCCCCTGGGGACTGATTTTCCGGTGGAATACTTAAGCCCAATTAAAACATTTTTTGCCGCTACAGAAAGGAAAGATAGTAAGGGTTTCCCCGCAACCGGTTTTCAAATAGAAAATGCATTAAGCCGCCAGGCCGCACTCCGCGGTATGACCATCTGGGCAGCAAAAGCCGCTTTTGAAGAAAAAGAAAAAGGTAGCCTGGAGCCGGGAAAATCTGCTGACTTCATTATTACCGATACAGATTTTATGAAATGCAGCAGCAATGATATCTTAAAAACCAAAGTTTTGTCTACTTATATCAACGGAGATAAAGTTTATGGAAAATGATTGATTTCGCTCAATAAAAAGTTTTCATTAACTCTAATAAAGATGATGCCTGCGGGTAAATTCACTTATACATTTGCACAACAAAAAAATGCCTGTCTGCCTTCAGGCTTATACCTGGTAAAAAAAATTATCAGGTAAGATCCTTGAGCAAAAAGTGATCACACAAACCCTAAGGCTACCTAAAACCAAAGAGGCTGTTCATATGATATGAGACAGCCTCTTATCTTTTTTATTAGGTATAGGTTGGAAAATAAAAAAGGATTGTTCTGCTACCTGATTAACCACAACATTTTAATGCTGATTAGGTTGCAATTATTTTGTAAATACATTGGTTTTTATAAACGTTAAGTAACCTGTTATGTAATTGTTTTTTTTCAATGGTATACATTAAGCGTAAATCATATAAAATCATATGAATCATTCTATAAATAGTTTACGAGGATTACTTTAAAAGGGATGTATCTTTAAAACTTAAAAAAAAGCCAAACTACCAGTCATTGTAAACAAATGATTACCTCTGCCAGAGGTGAAATCGAATATAGTAAATAATCAATATTTTCCCAAGATGAAATTCATTTTTACTTTAGTATTTTTTTCTATAATTATATCCATATCCGCCAAAGCGCAGTTCTCAGATAATTTTAACGACGGTGATTTTACCAATAATCCAACATGGATAGGTGGTACTGCAGATTTTATTGTCAATCCTGCGTTGCAACTACAAAGTAATAATACTGTTATAAATGGCGCTTATAACCTGAGTTCAGCAAGTACAAAAGCCACAACTGCACAATGGGATTTTTACACACAACTTACTTTTAATACCAGTAGTACAAATTATGTGGACGTTTACCTCACAGCCAGTGCAAGTGATCTTAATGCCGCAACACTTACCGGTTATTTTGTGAGGCTCGGTGGTACTGCGGATGAAATATGTTTGTATAGAAAAGATAATGGATCTACTAATATTATAAAAATCATTGATGGCGTAGATGGCGTATTGAATACAAGTAACAATGTCGTTAAAATACGTGTGATCAGGAATGCAGCAAACCAGTTCCAGTTACTAAGAGACCTGAGCGGTACAGGAAACAGTTATTTTGCCGAAGGTTCTGTTGCTGATGCTACATATACAACTTCAGCATTCTTTGGTATTTCCATTAAACAGAGTACGGCAAGTTTTTTTCAAAGGCATTTTTTTGATGATATCCAGGTGCAGAATTTTGTGCCGGATATAATTCCGCCAGCAATCAATACAATTACGGTTACTTCCCCCAATACACTGGATATATTATTTAGCGAAGCGGTAGATCTTGCCACGAGCCAGGCGTCCGCCAACTACACAGTTTCTAATGCTGTAGGATTTCCTGCAACAGCAGTAAGAGATGCAACTAATGCAGCATTGGTTCACTTAAGTTTTGCCAATCCTTTCCCGGCAAGAACAAACCTTACGCTTACAGTAAATGGTGTAAAAGACCTTGCGGGAAATACTTTAAACAATGGCACAAAAGTCTTTAGTTATTTTGTTCCGTTTCTATATGATGTAGTGATAGATGAACTGATGGCAGATCCAACACCACTGGTTGCATTGCCAAATAGTGAGTGGTTGGAACTGAAAAATACTTCTGCTTTTACTATAGATTTGAATGGCTGGCGCATAGGAAAATCTACCAGTCTAAGTGGGCCTATGCCTACATTTTTATTACAGCCTGATAGTTTTGTTGTCGTGTGCACAGGTAGTGCGGTTGCGGGTTTGGCATTGTATGGCCCAACGATTTCAGTAACGAGTTTCCCTTCTTTAAATAATGATGCAGACCTGATTTACCTGCAAAGCAAAGAAGGGAAAACAATACATGCAGTAAATTATAAAGATACCTGGTACCAGAATGAGCTGAAGAAAGATGGTGGCTGGACATTGGAAATGATAGATACTAAAAATCCCTGCGTTGGAATGAACAACTGGCGAGCAAGTGTAGATCCTAAAGGTGGTACACCGGCAAAAAAGAATTCTATTGATGCTGTTAATCCTGATGTAACAGCACCCAAATTATTGAGGGCTTATGCAACAGATGCCACTCACATAACCTTGGTTTTTAATGAAAATACAGACAGTACTTCGGCGTCAATTGCAGCTAATTATTCTGTAAGTAATGGAATAGGATTGCCGGTAAGTGTAAATGCAACTGCACCAATTTTCAGGATGATTAATCTGACACTTGCAGCACCACTGCAGGCAGGAACAGTTTATACTGTGACTGCAAATGGCGTAAAAGATTGTAGCGGCAATACCATTGGTAGCAGCAATACAGCAAGGGTTGGACTGTTTGGAAGCCTGGATAAATTTGACATAGTAGTTAATGAAATCCTTTTCAATCCAAAACCAGGATTTGAAGATTATGTAGAATTGTACAACCGAAGCAATAAAATCATCAACCTGAAAAATACTTACCTGGCCAACAGGAATACTTCGGGAGCAGTAAGCAGTATTACCCAGGTTTCTGCTACCGACTATGCATTTTTCCCTGCGGAATACATTGTGTTGACAAAAACAAAAGCATTGTTGCTGCAACAATTTGTAGCACAGAATCCTGATAATATTATAGAGATAAGTACACCATCTTACAATGATGATAAAGGAAATGTGATCGTATTAAATGAGCAAGGAACAATCATTGACGAAATCAAGTATTCTGACAAATGGCATTTCCCGTTGATCAGTAATAAAGAAGGCGTATCACTGGAAAGAATTGATTTCAACGATACGAGCCTGGTGGAAGCTAAGCAGAAAGCAAACTTTCATAGCGCTGCTACCAGTGTAGGATTTGGTACACCAACTTATAAAAATTCCCAGTACAAAGTATTGGATGAAGTGCAGGGAGAAATAAAAGTAACACCTGAGATCGTTAGTCCTGACAATGACGGAATGGATGATTTTGCTACGATCAATTACAGTTTTCCGGAACCCGGTTATGTGGCCACTATCACGATTTTTGATGCACAGGGGCGGCCAGTACGCTACCTGCAACGCAATGCACTAAATGGCATTAAAGGTTTTTACCGCTGGGATGGACTTGGAGAAAATAATGTAAAGCTACCGGTAGGTATTTACATTATTTATACAGAAGTGTTTAACCTGCAGGGAAAGACGAAGAGGTTTAAGAATACGATTGTGTTGGCGAGGCGGTAGGGAAGTGGAAATCGAAGATCCCGCAAGGCGGGAGTGGAAAGTAAAAAGTGAAAATATCGTAAGGTTGAAGTAAAAAGTAAAAAGTAAAAAGTAAAAAGTAAAAATCCCGCAAGGTGGAATAAAAATTGGTTGGTTTTTTAAATCAGAGACCAATGTTCTCACCTCTATCCTGCAATTCCTCTATGTATAATTTAATTGCCTTTTTTGCCATAGATATTACTTCATCTACATTTTCGCTGTAAGTAATACAACCTGGTAGGGCCGGAACTGAAACGGTATATCCACCTTCTTCTTCTTTATGCAGTTGTAATTTACATGTGTACAAAATCAGAAATTGTATTCTTTAAATTAAATAAAACAAATGGCAAATCCAGGTTGCATATCTTTTAACCGGATAGCCATTTATAAATGTGTGGGATTCTTTTTCTTATCTGGTAGTTAAAGCTGAATGAAGTACTGCTGCCGAACCGGCTGCCGGACAGCGGCGGTATCCTTTTGTAGCGCAAAGCAAATGAGCGGCGGCACAAAAGATAAAGCCAATGGCCGGAACAAAAGCTGAAAGAAGAAATATGGCTGATGGCTCTAAATCCCTGCCACTAAATTTTTTACTATTTATTTGCTAAATAAATTAGTTAATTAATTTATCTTGCCATACATTTGTTTTCTAATAAATTTACAGCGTTAATTTTTAGAGATACAACCACACATTTTAAAAAAAAATACATGAGCAACGCAGAAAAATTGAAGGCCCTTAAACTTACTATGGACAAAATAGATAAAGATTATGGCAAAGGATCGGTAATGATGATGAGTGATAAGGCCGTAATGGAGATAGGTGTAATATCTACCGGCAGTATCGGGCTGGATGTGGCATTGGGGATTGGTGGTTTACCAAAAGGAAGAGTAGTAGAAATATACGGCCCGGAAAGTAGCGGTAAAACTACGCTGGCCATACATGTAATAGCTGAGGCACAAAAGAAAGGTGGCATGTGTGCTTTTATAGATGCTGAGCATGCTTTTGATAGCGGTTATGCGCAAAAGCTAGGGGTGGATATAGATAATTTATTGATCTCGCAGCCAGATTATGGTGAGCAGGCATTGGAGATAGCAGACAGGCTGATCCTTTCCGGTGCATTAGATGTGGTGGTAATAGATTCAGTAGCTGCATTGGTGCCAAAAGGCGAGCTGGAAGGAGAAATGGGTGATAGTAAAATGGGGCTGCAGGCACGTTTGATGAGCCAGGCCATGCGAAAACTTACTGCCACTATCTCTAAAACCAACTGTTGCTGCATATTCATTAACCAGCTTAGGGAGAAAATAGGTGTCATGTTTGGAAACCCGGAAACGACTACCGGTGGTAATGCACTTAAGTTTTATAGTTCTGTAAGGCTGGATATTCGCCGCCTGGCACAAATAAAAGATGGTGATGAGATTATAGGAAATCACATTAAAGTAAAAGTGGTAAAGAACAAAGTAGCACCTCCATTCCGTATAGCAGAGTTTGATATTATTTACGGAAACGGTATCAGCAAAAGCGGTGAAATTATAGACATGGGTGTAGAACTGGGTATCATCCAAAAAAGTGGTAGCTGGTTTAGTTATAACGGCGATAAGCTGGGACAGGGCCGGGAATCAGTAAAACAACTGGTTGTTGATAATCCGGAATTGAGCAATGAAATAGAGGCCAAGATCAGGCAGAAGATCAAAGAGAACCGTGATCCGTCGCTGATAGTACCCGCAGAAGCAGAAGAAAAAAAGCTGGAAAAAGCTGAGAAATAATTAGTGTGAATGAGCAATGTATTAGCTCTCTTCACGAACGAGATAATTTAAAGACTGTTTTTAAATTGTGTTAGTAAGTATGTAAACCGTTTGTATCTACAAACGGTTTTTCTTTGCTTTGCTGCAAAAAAACCTCCGACCTTTGCTGCTTATTCAGGATCATTAATATTTCCGTCATTGACCAATAATACAAAAGCGCACCTTGCATTGATGGGTACTAACCTTTTTTTTGCCATCAACTATACGGTGATTAAATTCCTGATCAATGGTGGGTTCATCAAATCTTTCGGGCTGAACCTGGTAAGGGTTGGCGTATGTGCGGCTTTGCTCTGGGTCATGTTTATTTTTAAACCAGTAAAGTCTAAGGTCGATAAGAAAGATTATGGCCGATTTTTCCTTTGTGCCCTCACCGGTATTGCCATTAACCAGCTGCTTTTTCTTAAAGGTTTATCATTGACTTTTTCTATTCACGCTTCCTTGCTGATGCTGGCTACGCCTATTCTCATTACAATTTTTGCTGCCTGGATACTAAGAGAGCGGCTCACATTTATGAAAATCCTGGGACTCTTACTTGGTATAACAGGTGCCGTTATTTTAGTTTCTGCAAGAGATACTACCGGCCAGGCAATCAATCCTTTGAAAGGAGATATTTTCATCATCATTAATGCGATTTCTTATACACTTTATTTTATCCTGGTAAAACCATTGATGCAGAAATATAACCCGGTTGTTGTCATCAGGATGGTTTTTAGTTTTGGATTATTAATCATTTTGCCTTTTTGTTTAAAAGAATTTTCGGAAGTAAGGTGGGAAGGCTTCACTACTGTTGCATGGATCAACCTGGCTTCTCTTGTACTGCTTGGTACTTTCCTGGCTTATCTTTTTAATGTCTATGGCATCAAAATTCTTGGGGCTTCTATAGCCGGAACTTATATTTATTCTCAACCCATAATTGCTGCTATACTGGCCATGATCTTCCTGGGAGAAGAACTGGATATGTATAAAGTTGCAGCAGGTGTGCTCATTGCGGCGGGTGTTTATCTTAGTAACAAAAAAGTAAAACATGCCTGAGTATATTTTTGCAAGTGAACCGGATCATTATGTACAGGCAGAAAAGTTGTTTAGGGAATATGCTGAATGGTTGAATATTGACCTGTCTTTCCAGGATTTTGATATTGAGGTTAAACAATTATCGAAAATGTACGGGGCACCCGCAGGCTGTATCATCCTGGTAAAAGAGGAAGATGCATATATCGGTTGTGTAGCTTTAAGGCCATTGAAAGAATCAGTAGCAGAACTAAAAAGAATGTATGTACAACCTGAATATAGAAACAGGCAAATTGCGTCGGAAATGCTGAAAAAAATAGAATTGTTTGCCAAAGAAACTGGTTACTCAGCCATCAGGTTAGACACATTGGATAGCATGCTGCCGGCAGTAAATTTTTATCGCAGAAACGGTTTTGAAGAAACCCCGCCGTATTATTTTAACCCGAATAAGGATACAATTTATTTTGAAAAAAAGTTGTGAGTAGGTTATGTCGATAGAAATTATTTTATCACAGGAGTTCGGTATTAGCGATTAGTTTTTTGTTTTATAAGCTTAGCGTCTGTGTCTGACCAAAAACGATCCTGCACAAATTCTCCGTTTTCTTTTATCCTGTAGTAGATTACCCGCTTGTTTTTTTTCAGCAACCTCATCTGCCTGATTTGTCCATCAGAATAGTAATTTGAATACACATTTAAAGTAAATTGATTGGAGCTATTGTCAGTAATGAGAAATTCTTTTGTTCCCTGCAACTCATAGCAACCTATAAATATACTTTTCAGTTTTTCTGATGGTTTGGGAACAACAATACTACGCTCATCTGTGAGAATTTCCTTTGGAATATATCCTGCAAATGCACACCTGATTGATTGATGTGAAGAAACCCTTTTAAGTTTTTTCTTTTTTAATTCATTAAAAGCAAAATCAAGTTGATAAAATTGAATCGTATCATTTGCAGTCAGGTTGCCAGCTATATCATAATGCCTTCTTATGTGGTTGAAGGAAAGCACAACTACTGTAGAATCACCTTCAAATTTAGATTCAGAAAAACTAAAATCAACAAACCGTTTTTTTTCCAGATGCGGATTAAGAATAATTGTATCTCCTGCCATTGACCAAAAGCCGCTTTCTGATAATGGTTCATACCTGTGAAAGACTGGGTTCCACATTTTAGAAGAATAATCAAAACTGGAATCTTCATAAAAATCTACCTGGATCCTATCCAGCATATTAAAGTATCTGCCGGTAATACTTTCCGTTTGTGCAAGTGAAAAAGCAGGTCTGCAAATAAGTAGTAAAAGAATAATAAGGCGCAACAAAAACTTTTATGTTAATGAGTATTTAATTTCTTCTGTTAACCCTTCACCGGATAATCATAAAACAAAAACTTCTTTGTAGCAGAACCAAATTCTGACCAGTCTTTGATCTTTATTTTTACTGCGAAAACAGAACCTGTTTGCATGTTTTCAATATGTACTTCCTCGCAGAGTTTGTCTGCAAAATCAGTGATGCCGGGGTTATGTCCAAAAATGGCTACGGTGTCTATTTTGTTTTTAAGTTCGCTGATGGCTTCGAAATATGCACTTGCGTGAGCATTGTATATATCTTCTTTGTAAATGATTTCATCTTTACTAATGCCAAACTCTTTTGCAAATGCTTTGCAGGTTTGTTTAGCTCTTTTGGCGGGGCTGCTCACTAATGCATCTATTTTGATGTCTCTTTCTTTCATTCTTTTAGCCATAGCCGGAGCATCTGTTTCTCCCCGACTATTCAGCTTGCGATCATAGTCTGCCTGGCCAATATCTGGTTGATGTGTTTTAGCATGTCTGACGATAAGAAGGGTTTTCATCATTGAAACTTTTAATTTTTTTATTTAGGAAACTGAAAACAGTTTTAATGCAAACTTTCAGTCTTTTTTTCGGCAATTGTTTTTATCTGGTCCAGTATGGGTTGCCATCCTTCGCCATTATTATATACGTCCTGGTATCTTTTTTCTCCATCTTCTGCACCTTCAAATCCATCTTGTTTCACACTAAATAAAGTGTCGTCTTCCTGTTGCATCAGGCTGTAAGTTACATTGAGGTAATTTTCCGGAATGTCTGCCCAGCCTGCATTAGGATCGGTAACCGTATACACAAGTTTTACATTGGCCATAATCTCCTTTATGGTTCCGGTTACCGGTATCATCTCTTTTCCTTCATGCATCATTATCCAATCTAGCTTACTTCCGGGATGCCAGTCAGTTTCGGGGCTGCAGCCATACATATATTGGCGGGTGTATACCGCTTCTGTAAGTACTTCCCATACTTTGTGTGCCGGAGCATGAATTAATACTTCATTGGTTACTTCTTGTGCCATTGCTTTTTATTTTGTGTATGTAATTACTCCGTTATTGCCGAAATCTTTTCAGACAATTTTTTGTCTTTATCTGTAATGGTATTTCCGGCATCGTGCGTAGTCAGCCAGATTTCCACAGTATTGTATGTGTTGGTCAGAGTAGGATGGTGGTTCATTTTTTCTGCAGCTAATGCCACACGGTTGATGAATCCCATTGCCTCTGAGAAATCTTTGAATTGAAATTTCCTGTACAGCTTATTATTTTTTTCTTCCCACATGCTCATTATTTTTTCTTGATGAATTGTAGTGGTAAGTTATCAAAAATATGACCAAAAAGGAATCTCTTTTTTTTTATAAGATCAGGTGTTCTTTATTTTTAATTTTCTCATTGGTCATTTCATTTACCAACTGCACACCCGGTATATCTCTTAAAGATTTTTGTAATCCTGCAATGGAAGCTTCATCTAAAACGTCACCCTTGGTCAGCCATAAAAAATCCAGGTGTTTTAATTCCGGCAACAGGTATTCGCCATCATCTTCATTATTGTATAAATAATGATTGATGCAGCAGCCGGGAACTTCATAATGATAGATACTGAAAAAATAATGTCGTTTCTTTTTGATCAGCGAGATCTCGAGGTCGTGGTTTAGGATAAAATTGCAACCCAACTTTTTATTGATGTGCCAGATGAAACGATAATCTTTTATGGGGGCTACAATGCCCAGGAGACGAACGTCTTCAAAAAAGTCGTCGACCATAAGATCATTGTCCAGCTTTAATTTCATAGTTTTTATTGGTTGTACTTCAACAGTAAAATATTTAATTGTTGCTTCTTTAAAGAAACCATTATGCAGAAATGTACAAAATTTCTTTACGGGAAAAAAACCGGCAGTTAGCAATTGATTAAAAAGTAATATTCACCTGGATCTCTTTTCCATCCCGCATGAGTGTGGCAGTAGTCGTTTCGCCTTTTTCAAATTTATTTAATGCGCCCATATAACTCATCACATCAGTAAAAGGATGAGTGCCAAGTTTTATAATAACATCCCCCGTTTTGATGCCGGCTTTCTCAGCAGCTTTCCCAGCTGAAACGCCATCTACCCTTACCCCGCTTCCGTTATAAGTATAGTCAGGCATAATGCCGAGACTTACTTTAAAAGTTGAGCGGCCCATTTGTGCTTCCCGTGTTTTGGTAAATGCCAGTTTTGGTTCGTCGTTTAATTTGCGCACAATTTCTTCAATGTATCGGATCACTTTAAGCTCACCGGCGTAATTAATTCTTGGTTCGTCATCGCTCGGTTTATGGTAATCAGAATGAGTGCCGGTAAAAAAGAACAATACCGGAATGCCTTTCCGATAAAAAGAAGTGTGATCACTTGGTCCGCTTCCGCTACTGTCAAGCTTTATCCGGAAAAAATCATCTTTTTCTTTTACCACTTTATTCCATGCCGGGGAAGTGCCATAGCCGCCGATGGCCAGGCCGTGCGTACTATCATTCAGCCTGCCCACCATATCCATATTGATCATGTAATTAATGCTATCAGGGCTTACAGGAGAATGTTCGATAAAATATTTTGAACCAAACAAGCCAAGTTCTTCTCCTGAAAATGCCACAAAAAGGTAATTGTAATTGGTAAGTGATGATTCCTTTATCCAGGATGCCAATGCTATTAAAGCGGCAGTGCCACTGGCATTGTCATCAGCACCATTATGCACCATGGGTTTGGTGCCTGTGTACAATGAATTGTGGTCTTCTCCATAACCGAGGTGATCGTAATGCGCACCAAGTACGATAGTGTAGGCTGCATTGTTATTGATTATGCCGACAACATTGTGCCCGGTAGATTTTTTTTCTGATATGTTTATGCTGAAAGCAATATTTGTCAGGCTGCCCTTATCTGCATTGAGTTTATCATATGCCAATTGTTTCAGGTATAATACCGGGATTCCAAAAGCTGCTGTTTTATCATTGGCAGAAAATGTTTCAAAATCTTTATTTCCATTATGTAGAATTACAAGTTCAGCTCCTGCTTTTTCGTAAGAAATTATTTTTTCAATCAAAGCTGCATGCAGGTCAAAATGCGGATTATTTTTATTTCCGTCCTGCATTTCCTTAATGTCAATCTGCTCTTTCATTCCCATAAAAGATTTATCAGAAATATGGGGCGCAGAATATGGCAGAGGGAAATAATCTTTGTTTACAATGAACTTGTGGTTGTCTACTGCCAGGTAATTTGTGCCGGCAATTACTTTCCCTTCATTTACAACAAATGGTTGCAAAAAACTGCCTGCAGCAGTACCCGCTGGTTGTAGTCCGGCTTTTTTAAATGCTTTGCTGATATACCCGTAAGCCAGCTTCTCCCCCGGCGTTCCTGTGCGCCTGCCTTCAAGTTTGTCTGCAGATAAAAAGCTGATATTCTTTTTTAATTGTTTAAGCACCCGTTGGTCTGTTTGCTGGGCAAATAGTACCATACCAGGAAACAACAAAGAGAACAGAAAGAAGATAATTTTTTTCATAATAGCTGATAGAAATGAGCAGAAATTTTTGCCAAAGGCCACAAAGGTAAAAATCACAGGACGAAGTAGCCGAAAATTCCCTGAAATGATTCCGGATACGGCATGAACTATTCTTTATTTCGTAATTCGTGCATTTTTTAAAAAATGTAAATTTGCCGGCTAAAACAGAACTAACTCATTTGGCCAAAGAAATAAATATTGCTCTTGTAGGAAATCCTAACAGTGGAAAATCTTCTTTGTTCAATGTGCTTACGGGCCTAAACCAGAAGGTCGGGAATTTTCCGGGAGTGACGGTGGATAAAAAAATGGGTTATGCCCGGCTGGGCAATGATATCAAAGTAAATTTTATAGATCTCCCCGGTACTTACAGTCTATACCCAAAAAGGGAAGATGAGTGGGTAGCATACAAAGTTTTGCTGCAACAGGATATGTTGGTGAAACCGGATATGGTTTTGTTGGTGGCAGATGCCAGCAACCTTAAACGTAACCTTCTTTTTTGTTCTCAGATCATCGACCTGAAAATGCCAGTAGTTGTTGCATTCACTATGATGGATCTTGCTGCAAGCAAAGGCACCAAAATAGATATTCATGGTATGGAAAGGGAATTGGGGGTGCCAATTGTAGCCATCAATCCAAGAAAAGGAAAAGGAATTCCTGCCTTAAAGAAATCACTGGAGTCAGCTATTCATAATATTAATAAAGTGCCGGCCAGGGATTTTGTATCAGTAAAAGACCTGGCGCCCGATGCAGTAGATGACCTTCAACTCGTATTTCCGGAAGTGAGTAATTATTCTGCCATTCATTACCTGATCAACCATGAACATTTTGTGCTCAGCCCTGCTACGCAGGTAAGCATTGAAAATATAGAGAAAGAGAGAAATTTTAATCCAACAAGAACACAGGCTGAAGAAATCATGCAGCGCTACCACCGCATAAAAACCATTATGCAAAAAACGGTGATAGATGCTGATCCTTTGCAGAAAAAAATATTTACAGAAAAGCTGGATGATATTTTACTGCATCGTGTTTGGGGTTATGTTATTCTTTTGTCAGTTTTGTTGGCCTTGTTTCAGTCTGTTTTCTGGCTGGCACAGTTTCCCATGGATATGATAGAGTGGAGTTTTGGGCAGCTCAGTGGCTGGCTGACGGGGATACTGCCGGGTGGTTGGTTTGCAGATCTTTTTGTAAATGGAATTGTGGCAGGCTTAAGCGGTATCATCATTTTTGTACCACAGATCATGATACTTTTTGGTTTGATCACACTATTGGAAGATACCGGCTACATGGCCAGGATAAGTTTTCTTACAGATAAACTGATGCGGAAAGTAGGGCTCAATGGAAAAAGTGTCATGCCCATGATCAGTGGATTTGCCTGTGCAGTTCCTGCCATTATGAGTGCAAGAAATATTGAGAATAAAAAGGAAAGGCTACTCACTATCATGATCACACCGCTGATGAGTTGCAGTGCCCGTTTGCCGGTTTATATTATTCTTACTTCACTCATTATTCCATCCAAATTTTATTTTGGTTTCCTGAGTTTGCAGGGTTTGGTTTTGATGGGTTTATACTTGTTGGGAACTGTGCTGGCGCTGATTGTAGCCTGGGTAATGAAATGGTTCATTAAGTCTAACGAGAGAAGTTATTTTATCCTGGAACTTCCTGTGTACCGGGCACCACGGTGGAAAAATGCACTACAAACCATGGTGCAAAAAGCCATGATCTTTGTAGTGGAAGCGGGTAAAGTAATTATGGTGATCAGTCTTTTGTTATGGGGACTGAGCAGCTACGGGCCAAAGAAAAGAATGGCTGAAGTCACGGCTAATTATAACAATATGCTCAGTCAGCCCAATGCTGATTCCTTAAAAATAGAAAAGGAAAGAAGAACAGCTTTGTTGCAAAATTCTTACGCCGGTCAGGTAGGTAAAGCTATAGAACCAATCATCAGGCCATTGGGTTACGACTGGAAAATCGGTATTGCTTTAATAACCTCATTTGCGGCAAGGGAAGTTTTTGTAGGTACTATGGCTACGCTATATAGTGTCGGCGATGATGACGATGATAACAACAGCACACTAAGAGAAAAAATGAAAGCTGCTACATGGAGCGACGGCAGCAAAGTGTATACCCTTGCCGCAGGTATGTCGTTGCTCATATTTTATGTAATCGCTATGCAATGTATGAGTACGCTGGCCATTGTAAAAAGAGAAACACGCAGTTGGAAATGGCCGATCATACAATTCGTTTACATGACCTTGTTGGCCTATGCTTTGAGCTGGGTTACTTTTCAGATTTTTAGTTGAGGGGGGATTGTCTTTTGGTAGAATTAAAAACTTTTCCTTCTCTGTTTATTCCGGTATAGGCCGGTGCGCTGCACCTACAAATATTACCGGTGCGCTGCACCCTATAGCCGATAACTGTTCTTTAAAAATAGTATGGCTCTTCACCGTAAGGGGTTGTGTTTTTTAGAATTCCTAAAACTCATATTATTTCAAGGTCTAATCATTCTATAAAAAAGTAGATGACACATTCATCTTTTACATCAGTGTCAAGGTGCAGAGCACCGCTTTATTTGTAGAAAAATTTGAATGGTCAATTTACAGAGGTGCAGCGCACCGGCCTATACAGGATTTGCAGGTAGTTTTTTTGAAAGAATGTTCAGCTACTCGCCCAGCCCTTAGCTTCTGCTAATTCATTAATGGTAAATGGAACTAACCATGCGCCGCTTTTAAAAACATACCGCAATAAAAAAAGCCACTGAAAAATTACTGGTGCAATTTTTTCAATGGCTTCTACAACTATGTATAAAATATTTATTTCGCCATAATACTAATAGCATATCCCCCGGCGGGAACGGATAAAGTACTAAGTTTTGTTTTGCTGTTTACATTCATCTTCTTTATTACATATGCCTGCGGGTTTGTTTTATAATCTGCATCTTTTGCATCTGAATAAATAGTAGCTGTGTAAGTTTTTCCCGGGTCTAAAAAGTCGAGTGTTATGTTAGACGTTCTGCTTTTCAAACCATTTACATTTCCCACAAACCAGTTGTTGGTCCCTTTTGCTTTTCGGGCAACCGTAATATATTCGCCGGGTTCTGCCTCCAGGTATTTGCTGTCGTCCCAGTCTATGGCCACATCTTTTATAAACTGAAATGCATCTTTGAAACGATTATAATTTTCCGGTAAATCAGCTGCCATTTGTAATGGACTATACATGGTTACATACAAAGCAAGTTGATTGGCCAGTGTAGAATTTACATGTGAATTATTGTTAGGGTTTAATTTAGAAATATCCATTTCAAATACGCCCGGGGTATAATCCATTGGACCACCCTGCAAGCGTGTAAAAGGAAGAATGGTCACATGATTTGGTTTGCTGCCGCCAAATGCCTGGAACTCTGTACCACGGGCACTTTCATTGCCTATCATGTTGGGCCAGGTACGTGCTATACCGGTTGGTCTTACTGCTTCATGAGCATTCACCATAATTTGATAATCAGCAGCTTTTTCAATAACATACTGGTAGTGATTGATCGTAGATTGGCTGTAATGTTTTTCTCCTACCGGAAGTATAGGGCCAACATATCCTGTCTTTACTGCATCGTACCCATGCTCTTTCATGAATTTAAATGCGGTATCTAAATGACGTTCATAATTTATGGTTGAGCCCGAGGTTTCATGATGCATCATCATTTTTATTCCTTTTGATGCGGCATATGCCTGAATACCTTTTACATCGAAATCAGGATAGGGCGTCACAAAATCAAATACATAAAATTTTGATTTCCCAAACCAGTCTTCCCAGCCTGTGTTCCATCCTTCTACCAACACTGCATCAAAGCCATTGGCAGCTGCAAAATCAATCAACTCTTTTACATGTTTCGTGTTAGCGCCATGTGTTGCGTTTGGTTTGGCTTTACTAAAGTCAGTAGTGCCCAATTTTACAGATGGATAATCATCGGTGTAACTCCAGCTACTTTTCCCGGTGATCATCTCCCAC
>JBBQYS010000067.1:0-17368 GCA_038208485.1 Chitinophagales bacterium | reverse complement strand
AACCTCTCTCCGTGGTTCTCCGTAAAAAACTCTGTGGTTCTCTGTGTAACTACACGGAGGAAAACCCGAGGAACACGGAGGATCACAGAGTATAAAAACCTCTCTCCGTGGTTCTCCGTAAAAAACTCTGTGGTTCTCTGTGTAACTACACGGAGGAAAACCCGAGGAACACGGAGGACCACAGAGTATAAAACCTCTCTCCGTGGTTCTCCGGGAAAAACCTGTGGTTCTCTGTGTAACTAAAAACCACTAAATAATTAGAAAACATTTAATTTCAACTCATAAAAACACTAACCCTTGAACTTACAACACCAGGAATTAACCCGTCAGATTATTGGATGTGCAATGGAAGTACATAAACTTTTAGGTCCCGGCTTATTAGAGTCAGCTTACGAGCAATGCCTGGTTTATGAATTAATAAACGCAGGCTTATTCGTAGAAAGACAGAAAGCAGTTCCAGTCATTTACAAAGAGATAAAATTAGAATGCGGTTACAGAATAGATATCCTTGTAGAAAATACAGTTGTAGTAGAATTAAAGACTGTTGAGATTTTCAACGATGTGCACCAGGCGCAGGTGCTTACTCATATGAAGTTTGCTGCTAA
This sequence comes from Chitinophagales bacterium, assembly GCA_038208485.1. Lineage (GTDB taxonomy): Bacteria > Bacteroidota > Bacteroidia > Chitinophagales > Chitinophagaceae > Ferruginibacter. The sequence continues at coordinate 16,763 of JBBQYS010000067.1, read as the reverse complement.
GTCTGTTGGATTAATGATCAACTTTAATGTGATGCTTTTAAAAACAGGGATAAGGAGATATGTACTTTAAAAAATAATTCAATCTCACTGGAATCCCATTTTCAAATTACTATCTTCTTTAAGAAATTTTAATCTCCAGTTTTCAATTCGATTCATATAACTTTATTTCATGTGCTTCCTTTCATTTGAAATTGGCACAAGGAATCTTGCTCAAAATATCAGGAGCAGGTTGCAACATTTTAATTGCTATTTCATGCTAGTAAAAACCTATGGCAGTGCGGTATATGGAGTAGAAGCCATCACTATTACTGTAGAAGTAAATGTAAATAACCAGGGCCAGCATTATTTTATTGTTGGGCTACCGGATAATGCTGTAAAAGAAAGTTTACAACGGGTAGAAAGCGCTATTAAAAGCAACAATTATTACATGCCACGTACCAAGCTGGTGGTAAACCTTGCCCCGGCTGATATAAAAAAAACAGGGACAGCTTTCGATCTTCCAATAGCCATTGGCACACTAGCCGCTACTGAACAAATAGAAAATCCTGAGCGGCTGGAGAGATTTGTCATCATGGGAGAACTGAGCCTTGATGGAAGTGTGCGGCCAATTAAAGGAGCATTGCCCATAGCCATCCAGGCACGCAAAGAAGAATTTGATGGACTGATCGTTCCGATAGCAAATGCCCGTGAAGCTGCCATGGTAAACAAATTAAAAGTTTACGGCGTTGAGCACATTAATGACGTAGTTAAGTTTTTTGCAGATGAATCTACCCTTCAAACAACTTTTGTAGATACAAGAGAAGAGTTTGCTAATGCACAGGCTGATTTTGACATAGATTTCTGTGATGTAAAAGGACAGGAAAATATAAAAAGAGCTTTAGAAATTGCAGCAGCCGGCGGGCATAATGCCATACTCATCGGGCCACCGGGAGCAGGTAAAACAATGCTGGCAAAACGGCTGCCCACAATACTTCCACCACTTTCTTTACACGAAGCTCTAGAGACAACCAAGATCCACAGCGTAGCCGGTAAGCTTCCGGAAAATGCCATGATCGTAAGCCGGAGACCATTCCGCAGTCCGCACCATACAATCAGTGACGTTGCCCTTGTAGGTGGAGGTGGAAATCCGCAGCCGGGAGAAATATCACTGGCACACAATGGCGTATTGTTCTTAGATGAATTACCGGAGTTTAAACGCACTGTCCTGGAAGTAATGCGGCAGCCGATGGAAGAAAGAAAAGTTACCATCAGCCGGGCAAAAGTAGCCCTGGATTTTCCTGCCAGCTTCATGCTTATTGCCAGTATGAATCCCTGCCCCTGCGGATATTTTAATCACCCCGAAAGAGAATGTACCTGCCCGCCCGGAGGCGTGCAGAAATACCTGAACAAGATCTCCGGTCCTTTGCTCGACAGGATAGATCTGCATGTGGAAGTAACGCCGGTAGATTTTGGCGAACTGCAATCGGAGAAAAAATATGAAACCAGCTCTAGCATCAGGAAACGTGTGATAGCAGCCCGTGAAATACAGGCTGAACGATATAAGGATTTGCCCGGCGTATATGCCAATGCTCAGATGAGCAGTAAAACCCTGAAGGAAATCTGCGTGATTTCTACTGCCGGGCAGAACCTGCTGAAGGTAGCAATGGAAAAACTAAACCTGAGTGCCCGTGCTTATGACCGCATACTCAAAGTGAGCCGCACTATTGCCGACCTGGAAGGCAGTGCCGACATTCGACCCGAACATTTGGCAGAAGCAATACAATACAGAAGTTTGGACAGAGAAGGATGGGGAGGGTAATTAAATTTGGATATAGTGTTGGTGTATCAGTTCTTTTTTAGTGTATGTTTTCAAATTTACGCCAGATAATTTTCAAATAAATTTCAGTTGCCAGGACATATAAAATCGGATTTAAAAATTCATTCAGTTTCTAATGCAGCTAAAAGCAATCTGTGATTGTCTGAACTTATAAATTAACTCCCATTGCAAAAAATCAAACAATTAGCATATGCAGGGTTTCTAATCTTGATTGCTTCCTGCGGTAATAAAGTTTCAGATGTCGGAGAAGTAGAAGGTTTTATACCGGTCTATGCATCTTCGCTTCAATTAAATGACATACGTTCTACTCCTCCTGTCCCTATAGTTAAAGGCGGAAAAATAGCTACAAAAGCAAATTATTTATACCAGGTAGAAACCTCCCAGGGTATACATGTTTTTAATATCAGCAATCCTGCGCAGCCTGTACGGATCGCTTTTATTAAAATTCCTTTTTGCGAAGAACTAACTATAAAAGACAACTATTTATTCTCTAATAATTTCCGGGATCTTGTCGTACTCAACATTGCAGATCCGCAAAATGTAACAGTAACGCAAAGAGTCGCAAATGCCTTCCCGGAAAGTAAAAATAATTTTCCACCAGAGCCTGGCTATTTTGTATGCGCTGATCCATCCAAAGGCCCGGTTGCCAGCTGGGTAAAACAAACTATAAATAACCCAAGATGCAGCAGATGATAAAAATTTATTGCACAGTTTTCACCATTGTTTTGCTGACTATTGGTTGTGCTAAAGACGGCTCTTCCGATTCTGCTCAAGCTTCCGGCACGGCCAAAAATGGTTCGCTCACCAGGTTTATTACGGTTGGCAACTATTTGTATATCGTAAAAACTAATAGCCTTGTGACATATAATATCAGCAATCCACAAAGCATCTCTGTAGCAGGCACCCAGGATGTTGGCTTTGATATTCAAACTATTTTCGAGTACAATAATCAGCTTTTTATTGGCTCAAATACTGCCATGTATATTTACGGCCTTACTAATCCGGCACAGCCAGAAAAACTTACACAGGTTAATTATTTTCAACCAGGTCGTGATCCGATCGTAGCCAGAGATAGTGTGGCTTATGCGACTCAGCGTGTTGGCACCGTTGGTACATTAAACGTGGTAAATATTAAAAACTTACAAGAAGCAAGAATAGTTAATGCACTCCCCATTGCTACTCCTTATGGTTTAGCACTTGGAACAAACACGCTTTACGTATGTAATGGAAGTAATGGTCTTGCTATTATAAATGTTTCATCACCCTATCAGCCTGTGATGAATGGGAATAAAAATTTTGATGAAGTATTTTACGATGCTATCCTGCAGGGAAATATATTAATCTGTTATGTAAAAGGCGGCATTGTGTTATTAGACGTTTCTACTGCAGCTACACCGCTCCTCATTACCAAAATAAAACAATAAACCCTTATGAGGATTTTCCTCAACCTGTTTTTTTGCCTGCTTTACTTAAATGGTAATGCTCAATCCCTGAACAGCAAAAAGATTTTTGTGACACTAAATCCATTTAGTATCATGGAAAGAGATGGTGGTATTACACCAGGGATAGGCTACCACTTCAATGATAAATTAGCAGTGTACAGCGACCTGGGTTTTATCTTTTTCCAACCTGGAACGTATACAGGTCAGAGAATAGAAACCGGCAGGTTGTTAGGTTATAAAATAAAACCTGCTATCCGTTATACATTCAATGAAAAAACCAATGGTTCTTCGAATTTTATAGAACTGGAAAGTATTTATAAACAAGTAAATTATAACGGCACTAATAGTATTGCACTGTTTGATACAGATGGCATGTTCCTATATAATTATCGTGGCTATACTATTAGAAAAAATGTTTTTGGTGGCGCTTTCAAATTTGGAAAAAGGAAATTTATTACCGACGATAAAAAATTAGGGATTGACTTTTTTGTTGGTTTGGGTGGCAGAAAGAAATCACTTAAAGTTTATGATATTCCCACAGCAACAAAAGTTGCAGATGATCTTTTTGAACCACAATTCTTTAACTACTTTTTCTCTGAAGGAAGTAGCATTTATTTTCCCGCAGGTGTAAAACTTATTTACAAATTATAGATACTGCCCATCTCCTAAAATTTACTTCCAGAGAATAATTTACACCTAACTGTTGTCTGATACATTTCACTAATGTCATTTTAGTATGAGCGTCGTGGATTAAAATATATGATGAAATAAAGGATAGCCTACATCAATTTTCAATTTCTATCTAAAAAATCTTTTATTTCTAATTGAATAATTTCCTTTCATTAACACTTAGAGGCTGAACCTGTTAATATGTGTGCAACGAAATGCTAAAGCGCTTTAAGGATTAAACTCCTGGGGCCTAATGGCATCTTAATTGAAACACGAGATAAAACAAACAACATTTATGACATCCTCAAATTTTACAATCATGAAAAAAATAACCAGTTTAATTTTAATCGCCTTCTTTGGCCTGGTAGTTTCTGCAAGTGCAGCAATTGTTACCCTCACCAATTCTTCCAGCTATGAAGTAAGTATTGATAGCAGGGTATACACCGGTAACAATAGTTACACCATCACAGACCTGGCGCAAGGCAATCACGTAATCTCAGTTTACCAGGTTACCTCAAATGGCGTATTTGGTATTGGTAAAAAAACAAACCTGATCAGCTCAAGGGAATTTACACTTACGAATTCTGATGTCAGGATCAATGTAAATCAAAATGGACAGCTGAATGTATCTCAGAAAAATAACAACCAAAATGGTAGCGGAAATAACGATGGTACATGGGATAACAACGATAAAAAATATGGCAAAAGTGAAGGAAAAGGTAATGGGCACAAATACGGTCATTACAAAAATCGTAAAGCCAAAAAAAACCATGACAATAGAAATAATGACGACAGAAGAGAGAATGACAGAAAGTATGACAACAAGCAGCAGAATAACAATCAACAACAAAATAAAAAATCAGGGAACCGCAATAACTAAAATATTCCTGGAATAACCTCAACCCCCTGGTATTTTATCAGGGGGTTTTTTTGTGCTCCAGTCTTTCAATAATATCATACGGGATTGATTCTTTCTAAGAATAAAAAGTAATTAATTTCCTGAAATCATAACCTGCCCTTGCTACAAATACATGTAATTTTGCATACATGAAGATCCTGCTTTCCTACCTGAAGCCTCAGAAATGGCTGGTAGTACTCACCTTAATTTTAGCAACCATCAACATCGGATTTTCGCTGATGGATCCCATACTTCTGGGAAAAATGGTCAACCTCGCAGCTGACCATTCCGCTACAGGTTACACCAAAGATATGTTTTACTGGGGCTATCGCCGGGTATTGAGAAATGGAAACGAGTACCTGGAGATGGGTGTGGTTTTCATTGTAATAGCTTCTATATCCGTGGCAATGATCAGCCGGCTGGCTAAGAATTTCCAGGATTATTGTCTGCAGGTAGTGATTCAAAAATTTGGTGCAAAAATATTTACCGATGGCCTGCAACACGCCATGAAGCTTCCTTACCAGGACTTTGAAGACCAGCGCAGCGGAGAAACTTTATCTATACTTACCAAAGTAAGAAGTGACGTAGAAAGATTTATGACACTTTTTATCAATGTCCTTTTTGGTATCATGGTTGGAGTAGTTTTTGTGTTTGTTTATGCTGCAGTTTATATCAACTGGCGTATTCCGGTAGCTTACCTAATTGGCATTGTTGTGCTCACTTTCATTACCAACAAGTTGAGCAAAAAAATAAAGATCATTCAGAAAAATATCGTTGGACAAACAAATGCACTGGCAGGAAGCACTACCGAATCTCTAAGGAACATTGAGCTGGTGAAAAGCCTTGGACTTACCGGGCAGGAAGTGATGCGTTTAAACAAAAACACATTTAAAATACTAGGACTGGAACTCACTAAAGTAAAGAGAATACGCAGCATCAGTTTTATACAGGGTACACTTGTAAATACTTTACGCCAGGTTATTTTATTCATCCTCATGTGGCTAATTTTCAGGAATGTGATGGATGCCGGGCAATTGGTAACCATGCAGGTGTTTTCATTTTTTATCTTTGGTCCCTTACAGGAGATTGGCAATATTCTGCTGAGTTATCGTGAGGCAGAAGCTTCGCTCAATAACTTTAAAGACCTGATGGAAAAAACGCCTGAAAAGGAACCGTTGAATCCTGCAGCGCTTGGCAACATTCATGACCTGGCATTTGACAAAGTAAGTTTTCAACATAAATCTGCCGGGCACAAAGCAATTGACAATATTAGTTTTGATGTAAAACTCGGAGAAACTATAGCCTTTGTTGGACCAAGTGGCAGCGGTAAATCTACCCTGATGAAATTGCTGGTAGGTCTTTATCGCCCGCTGGAGGGAAGGATATTGTACAACAACCTCGATGAAAACACAATACATTTTGACGACCTGAGAAAACAAATCGGTTTCGTAACGCAGGACACCAATCTTTTCAGCGGCACTATAAAGGAAAATTTGAAGTTTGTAAATCCTGCTGCAACTGATGATGATATTTTGGATGCTTTACAAAAAGCCGCCTGCACCTATGTATTGTATAGAGCTGAGAAAGGAATAGACACTATGATTGGGGAAGGGGGATTAAAACTTAGTGGTGGAGAAAAACAAAGGGTTTCTATTGCCCGTGCCTTGCTGCGTAAACCAAAGATCCTGATCTTTGATGAAGCTACTTCTGCACTTGATTCTATTACTGAAGAAGAGATCACCAATACTATCCGTGATATTTCTCAGAGTAAGGACCAAATCACTATATTGATTGCGCACAGGCTGAGTACGATAATGCATGCAGACAGAATTTATGTACTGGAGAAAGGTGTTGTAGCAGAAACAGGAGATCATGATACCCTGGTAGAAGAAAAAGGCTTATACTACGCCATGTGGCGCCAACAAATAGGAGAAAGAAAATCTCCTCAAAAAACAGCAACTGTATGAGTTTTATAGAAATCCTTGGATTGGCTGCAGGAACAATAACTTCCGTTACCTTTTTGCCACAGGTGATACAAGTATGGAAAACAAAATCGGCCCGGGATATTTCTTTGGGTATGCTACTATTGTTATTGCTTGGTGTAAGTATGTGGCTGGCTTACGGAATTATCATAGCCAACACAGCGATCATTTACACCAACACCATGGTAATGGTAATGGGGTTGATCCTGCTTTATTTTAAATGGAAATTTAATCCGAAAACATGAGTGAAAAAAAATCCAAACCCGGTTACCTGTACAGCATTTTTAGTATGAGCTGTCCGAGGTGCAGAAGAGGAAAAATGTTCACTTATCCCAATCCTTTTGCCAGTTTAAAACTGAGCCGCATGCTCGATATGCCAGACCGCTGCCCGGTTTGCCGCCAGCAATATGATATGGAAAAAGGTTTCTGGTATGGCACAGGGTATGTAAGTTATGCGCTTACGGTTGCCTTTTCAGTTTCTACTTTTGTGGCCTGGTGGGTATTGATTGGTGTAAGTGCAAGAGACAACAGAATTCTTTGGTGGTTGCTGATGAACTGTGTTTTACTTGTTGTACTCCAACCCTGGTTAATGAGGCTGAGCCGTGTAATATGGTTGTATTTTTTTGTAACATATGATGAAAACTATGAGCAAACAGAACCTCAAAAATTTGATTCTTGATTTGTAAATTCATTAGCCCCTTTCTATCTTCCTGAGCTTTTTCAGGTGCTTCTGAATGATCATTTTTAATTGTCTTTTTACCAGCGATCCCATGGTATTACATTTGGTAAAATAATTATTTCCAAAATGTGCATTTAATTCTTCCCGCAGTTGCTTGATCTTAAAGAACTCAGAAAGTTCATCCCGCTTCATGGTATTGAGCAGTTCCATTAACTGACGACTGTTGCCTATTACCCTGTAAGCCATACTGGTGCGCTCTTCTGTTTGGTACTGCTCTATTACTTCATTGCTCAGGTTGCCGAGAACCATCTGCACATAATCATAATTTTCTTTGTAGAACTGAGGCAGGTAAAGCTTTTTATTGCCTTCATAACTTTGCTGATCAAAATCTATAGCCCTGATGCGGTAATGAAAGTCCTCTATATCCGGGGTAATATCTACCACCCAATTGTAACTGCGCATATCTCCAAGAAGCCTGGCAAAACAACGCTCATTAAATTTTACAAATTCTTTTGCTATGCGTATGCGGCTGTGGCCGGGTGAATCGAAATAGCTCTCCAGGAAAATGTCTCCGGGAATACCCGGAATATGCTCCTCTACCAGGGTGTTTTTGTGGTGAAGAAAAACGATATAGTTTGGAGAAAGTAAATGCTCCAGTTCCAGCCCATATATGCGGGAGGCATCTGCAACTTTTACATAAAAATAATCGGTGTTTCCATTTACTTTGTTTTTCACCCGGATGCGGAAAGGGATGCTATTACCAAACTCACAGAAATCTATTCTTTCTATTTCCAGGTGGCTCAAAAACTGCTGGTTCCCTTCAGTTTTTAGTACAGCATAAGTTTGCTTTAAATCATCATGCAGCACTTCCTGTTCCCTTAGATCGTACACAGCCGTTTCCCAATGGGTAATTTTTCCGTTCTTGTCCCTCAGACTATCGCTGTACCTGTAATTGAGCAGATCTCTATAACTCACCGGCAGCGGCACGTCCCGGCCATGTAGCTGCAGGTATTTGCGCAGACCATCACTCACCGGGTAGATGTCTTTTTTCATCATCGGCCGGTCAGTTTCATTACTTATTTTTGCATTTGGTATGTCGGAGAATTGTGGAATAGAATGAAGTTTAAAATGAATAGAAATAATATTTACTATTATAAAGATAACTGAATAGAGACGGTCAGTATTTTAGAGGTTGTATTTCTGTAAAAGAATACAGGAGATGAGTCATTCCGGAAAGACAAGCTTCCCGCTATTTTCTATTTCTTCAATAAAAGGATTTGTCTCAGAAGTATCAGTGCTTCTAAATGGATGAAGCTCTATTTTTTTATGAGAGAGCTTCATGTGTGCCGTTTTTTCAACAGTAGTGAAATAATTTTCATCAAACTCATCACTCCATACAGCGAGGTCTATATCACTATATTCGTGTGGAGTTCCTTTAGCCATACTCCCAAATAAAATAGCTTTATTGATCTTGTAGCCTTCTGCCATAAGGGCCTGTAAAAAGCTTTCTATTTCTGCTGTTATATCTTTTGTTGTAACCATTTCTTCAATTCTACTATTTTTTTTGAAACTGGACGTCTACATATTTTTCTGTTGAACTATGATGTAAAGTTTTTGTAAAATCAGGATACCTTCCAAAAATCAATATGTTCTTTTTTAGAAAGCATGTATCTATTTAAAATTAATCAAATTTTTACTTCGCCTAGTACTAGGACAAAAAAACCACAACGTTTGGGGTTGTGGTTTAAAAATTTTTTTGATTGACATCACAGCTTATCCAGCTTACCATCCACAATACCGTAAGCAATGCTTTCTTCAGCATTCATCCAGTAATCACGGTCAAAATCTTTCAGGATCTTAGCTACGGTCTGGCCACAGTTTTCTGCCAGGATTTTTGCACCAAGCAATTTTGTTTTTTGAACCTGTATGGCCATGATCTCAAGATCGGCACTTGTACCTCTGCCGCCACCACTGGGCTGATGAATCATAACTTCCCCATTCGGAAAAATAAATCGGCGTCCTTTTTCTCCGCCACTAAGCAGGATACTGCCCATACTGGCTGCCATACCCATACATACGGTACTTACGGGGCTGCTGATCATTTGCATGGTATCATAGATAACCATGCCGCTGGTAACAACACCACCAGGGCTGTTGATGTAAAATGTAATTTCTTTTCCCGGATCAATCGCTTCCAGGTAAAGCAAACGATCTGTGATATCCTTTGCTGATTTATCTTCTACCGGTCCCCAAAGAAATATCTTGCGCTGCTCAATAAATTTTTTATCGAACCTCCAGCCGCCCATGAGTTTCTCCATTGGGTTTTCCGGCATCTCTAATTCCGGGGTTTCTTCTTCTTCGTCCTGACGTATGTTGTAGTGTATCATTTTTGTTGTTTTGAGTACTTAGATTTGAGTATTATTATTTTGAGTACATAGTACTTAGTACTTAGTACCTAGATTTGAGTATTATTATTTTACGTTCTTGCTGAATTCTGGAAAGAAAAAACGAATTTTTATTCTTTTTCTAACTGGTGTTTTGTCTAAGTACTAAGTACTAAATACTAAGTACTTTTCTCCCCCTAGTCCGCTTTTTTCTTTCTCGAATTGGTAAGCAATACCTCATCCACCAGGCCATATTCTTTTGCCTCAGTAGAAGTCAGCCACTTATCACGATCGCAGTCCTTAGCTACTTTTTCCTCGTCCTGGCCAGTGTGCTCAGCAATGATGGCATACAACTCATGCTTTAGCTTGCGTATCTCATTTACTGTGATCTCAATGTCACTAGCCTGCCCACCCGCACCTGCACTTGGCTGATGCATCATGATACGGCTATGTTTTAAGGCAGTACGTTTTCCGTGTGCACCGGCGCACATCAATACCGCACCCATACTTGCTGCCATACCTGTACAGATAGTTGCAATATCCGGAGTGATGAACTGCATAGTATCATACATTCCTAAACCAGCATGAACACTACCTCCCGGACTGTTGATATACATTTGTATATCCCTTGTACGGTCCGTACTTTCCAGGAAAAGCAACTGTGCAGTTACGATGTTTGCTACCTCATCACTGATGGGATATCCCAGGAAAATTATCCTGTCCATCATTAAACGGCTGTAGACATCCATCACAGCGACATTCATGGGGCGTTCTTCAATAATATTTGGTGTAAGCCCGGTAGCAGATCCGGCACCAATCGCAGCAATAGCGCTAGGTACACTTTGTTTTACATAACTATCCAGTGTATTGCTGCTTATGCCTTTGTGCTTTACGGCATATTTTTCAAATTCTTTTCCAAAATTCATGTGTTGTATTTATCTTTTTAAAAAAAAGCTATTTATTTTTCTTACTTGTAAATATAAGTGATCGTGTTTTTTTAATTTTTGATATTTCATAAATAAATTATAGAACTCAAAGTTTATAAACTATTCACTATTACTTATTCACTTCCTTAATTCCTCCGGCTATAAATCAAAATATACTGAGCCAACATAGCAATACTTGCAAGAGCAGCAACAACATAAGTAAGGGCAGCCCATTTAAGTGCATCCTTAGCCTTAGTGTGTTCTGCACCACGGGTTATCTGTGAGCTATCCAACCAGGCAAGTGCCCTGTTGGTAGCATCAAACTCTACCGGCAATGTGATGAGTGTAAATAATGTAGTAACAGCAAAAAGTACAATCCCAACCAATAAGATCGTAGAGTTGCCGCCGCCAAAACCCATTATACCCAAACCGGCAATGATGATGATTTGTGAAAAACGACTGCTCACACTTACAGCAGGAACCAGTTTGCTACGCAGTTGTAACATACTGTATGCAGTAGCATGTTGAACGGCATGACCACATTCGTGGGCCGCAACAGCTGCAGCAGCCACAGTCCTTCCGGAATAAACGTCTTCGCTCAGGTTTACTGTTTTATTGGTCGGATTGTAATGATCTGTTAATGCACCGGGCACACTGGTGATACTTACATCATAAATGCCATTATCATTCAGCATTTTCTTAGCTATTTCTGCCCCGCTAAGACCGCTGCTCGTAGGCACTTTACTGTATTCGGAGAATTTAGATTTCAGTCTCCCCTGCACAATCATTCCGATGACCATAAAAAGAATAGAGATGATAAAAATTCCTGTCATTTCACTTTAATTTGACTGAATCTTACAAAAAGTGTTCCTGCAAAGCAGTACTGACATTAAGTCGTAAGTTGAAAGCTTACTTTACATTCTTTGTCCATCTGCCGCTTATCTTTGCAGCATGGTCTTCTCTTCTGATTTGGTAGAAAAAGCGGTGAATGAATTTGCTAAACTTCCCGGCATTGGGAAAAAAACTGCACTAAGGCTTGTCCTGCACCTCATAAAACAACCACAGCAGGATGTGGCAACATTCAGCGAAGCTATTATCTGCATGCGCAATGAGCTACAGTTTTGCATTCGTTGCCATAATATCAGTGATGCTACCCTTTGCAACATTTGTTCTAACAAACTCCGCCAGCAAGACATCATCTGTGTGGTGGAGAATATCAGGGATGTAATAGCGGTAGAAAGCACACAGCAATTTAATGGATTGTACCATGTACTTGGTGGTGTTATCTCTCCATTAGATGGCATCGGACCCGATCAGCTTATGATAGATTCATTGGTGATGCGGGTAAAAGAAGAAGAAATTGGAGAATTGATTTTTGCGCTCAATCCAAATATACAGGGGGATACCACGATTTATTATATCGGGAAAAAATTACACGGTACGAATATAAAGATCACCACCATAGCCCGTGGTATAGCTTTCGGAGGTGAACTGGAATATGCTGATGAAATGACGCTGGCAAAGAGTATAACGAACAGGATTCCTGCAGATCATTATATTAATTCAGGTTTTTAGTCTAAAATTTCTACCGCTTATTATCCATAGCATAATTGAAAGTAAATTGATAAATAGGAAGCCCATATTCTATCTCCGGGGCTTTAAAATATTTGTAGTAGATGGCTTTGATATTTACTACCTTATCTATCTCTATCCCAAAACCCACTGAGTAGCCTGTGTAGAGGCCATTGGTTTCTATTGATGGTAAAAACTCGTTGATATTTTTTGGGTTAGTATAGCAAATGTGATATCGTACAGCAGTCCAGAATATTCCTACATTTTTTGTATTGGTTTTTTCCCAGGCGCCTGTCTGGAAAAGTAAACCGGCGAATGCAAAGCTGTTTAAGAAAGTGGTGGGCTTGCCGGTACGGGGGTTAGATATTTCACCAATTCTTACACCGTTTAACACCCTTTCTCCAACACGGAAAATGAAACCTGTTTTAGTAATGCTTTCAGTTTTCTTAAAATACTTTGTATCGTCTATACTCACATTAACGAGGCCGCTAAGCGGGTTAAGGTACTGGCTTACAAGATGATCGTTGCTCTTGACAAACGTTGGTGTTTGCTGCTGAAAATTATTATTACTTACACCGCCGTAAAATGAAATGGGAACTAAAAATTTTCCCTTCCCCTATGTAGAGTTTCACAAGGCGGGCAGAGGCATTTACCTGACTACTATTGATGACGTCTATGAAGCCGGAGGAGAATAATTCAGGTTTTGATTGCTGACCACACTGACCTTTTCAATATTCTGGGCATATGTTAGAACAGTTCATAAATCAAAAATGATAAATATATATTGTTTTAATTCTATTGATTTAAAAAAAAATCAACTTTCTTTTTAAAATTTTTGTCATTGACAAAGTAGTCAACCGGATAGTAAATAAGAAAAGAGGCATCAAAATATTTTTTGTAGATATAACTTTTTAATTCTATGGTAACAGGTAGATGTATTGCATGATATGTCTTTGCTATTATATTTATTACAAATTCTGAGCAGTAAAGGGTGTCATTATTAGCCAACTTAAAACCTTTATCAAATACGATTTTTCTTTTCATCTGTAATCCTAATTCATAAATAAGCATTCTCTTTTGGGAGATACTTATTTTTCGGGAAAAAATCGCACCGTAATACAAATCGCTTGAATAACTAAAGAATGAAGATGGTGAGTCGGTTATTAAAGCAGAACCATTTTTAATAATATCAGAAGATACATTATAAACTATCGGAATATTATCGACTAATAAACCTAAACCTATATGAGTGGCAGGAGAACTTGAGATATTAAAATCCTGCGCAATTAGAGTTCTTTTAGAATTGGTACCGCGATAAAATAAATATATTTTGTCATTTTCAAATTTAAATGTCCTCAATTTTTCTAACCTTTGACAATTACCAGTGAGAAAATAAAACAAGCTACATATTGTGAGTAAAATCTTCATTACCGCTTTTATTGGGTATTTTGAATGACACCCCTAACAATACTCCTGTAGTACTCGATTTCTTAAATCCTTTGTCATTTGCTAGGGGGCTGAGTAATTCGTATGATAAACCAAGGGTGATTGTAAAATCATTCAGTATCGTATAATTACCACTTATAAAAAAAGGGAAAAATAAATTTGGATTTTTATCAATACTTTTTGAAGTGTTGTCAAATAATATTTCTGTTTTATTTTTAAACCAGGATAAGCCTATATTAAATTCTGTAGCAATATCAACATTAGCAACAACAGGTAGTTGTTGCTTAAATCCCAAAAGAAAACCATTATGCTTCAATTTGGAGGTAGTTTCAACATTATTGTTGTTTGAAGTAAACAAGTAATAACTATTCAAAAACTTAACTTTTACAGAAGTTTTTTCATTTTTTAGTATTTTTTCTAAAATGACGAAATTATTATTTGAATAAACATTTTTAGTTAAATCAGGGCGCAGTTCGAACCTCGCCACCCCTTGTGTATTTTCAAGTCCAATCTTATATTGAGCTTGTAAATTTTGGAAGCAAAATAAAAGCGTCAAAATAAATAGTATAAAAGATTTCATATTTGATTTTTTAAGAAAAGAGCAGCAATCTATAAAATTACTGCTCTTCTGTTTTCAAAATTATTTAGAACCGAAAAATGCAATGGTAAATCCAACAACAAAACCCACACCAGCACCTATAGGACCACCTCCACCAGCAGCACCGAGGCCTGCAAACATAGCTCCATAGAACATACCGCAGCCAAGAGGAGAAAAATGATTGCCTCCTACATCACAACCGCTCTCTTGATTAGAGTTTCGATTTGCAATTAGATCATTCCCTACATTACTATTAAGCGTATTATATCTTAATGCTGAAATAGTTAGAAGAATTTCTTTTTCATTATTCGTTATGTCACTACTGGCAACCTGACTATTATATGCAACATAGTCAAAATTTGCGGCCAGAGATTCTGGCGTTTGAAGGGTTTGCAAAAACGCTTTAGTCGTAATACTAAAGTCAGTGGTCGAAATAACTGAACTATAATTATTGTACTTAGATATATACTCAGCTAATATTTCTTCGCTTAATGAAAATTGGGATTGAGTTGCGTCGTTAATATTAGTTTGTGAAGAAGTATTAAACCTCTGAATGTAAGTATTAATTTTTTGTTGAGTAAAGTCGCTTACACGCTCAGATTGTAGATCGGGCAGAACAGTTTGCAGCTTATTAATAATGGCAATAGCGTTATCATTATAAGGGTTTGAAAGCTGTGCATTCGCATTTAGAAATGCACATAAGATAATCATTGTTAAGAAGTGTTTCATTTTTTTGTTGTTTAGTTTAATAATTAATTACTGTTGGAAATAGCTTTTGTGATTTCTCATTCTGGAAACCGTTTCTTTGTCAGGGGTTTAAAATACCCTTTTGAATCTTCTGCACTTAACAGCACATCATGGAGTGGTTCTGCGACATAGAGAGTTTCCGAGACCGTAAAACTATATCAGTAATTAATTTCTGCTTATGGCACAAAACACATTTTTTAAGTAATCTGTGCCACTACAAAATTGTGGTTATTGCCACAACTCTGGAGTGATCTGTGCCACAGATTTTTTGTGATCTGTGCCGCAATTGTTGTGTTCCCTGCCACAATTATTTTATTACCTATGTCACAGCATTTGCCAAAAGCATCTTATACATTTTTACCCCCCTCCACTGCGATTTTTTATTTTTTGAGATGGGTTTACTGTAAGTTCCATTCTTCAGCTTATTAAAAGTGGCCCTATCCATATTTGCAAATGAGGAGGCGTAGCGTTCATTAATGAATTGTAGCAGGTGTCCATAATTGTTAGTAAAATATTTGAACCCTTCTTCTGCATCCTTATGCCAGAGTAGTAATTCTCTGCGGGTAATGGTGCATGGATATTGCTCTGTAAGTATGCGTGTGTGGAATCTTTATACTTATTATTCCAGATCAGCCTTTGATGCGAAAAAAGGAAGAATCTTTCAAACCCTCTATATTTTCTACGGAAGGCAGTTTACCATAAAAACAGATGGGGGATACAACCACACACCCCGGGGTCATTATTCTTGTAATGGCTTCATCATCTGCTTCGCCGGGCAGGTTTATCCAGGAACATATTATCCCATCGTCCAGGAACCACATATACTCACACACCGTGCCTTGTGTAAAAAGCATCCTGTTTTTTTACTTGTACACGAAATTCTTTTCAATGAAAAGAACTTCAGGATGATAGATACACTTACCATACAAGTAAGCATATTCAATTCTACAACTTATGCGGGAAGTAAAAATCAGCATTGGTTACCGCTTATTATCCATAGCATAATTGAAAGTAAATTGATAAATAGGTAGCCCATATTCTATCTCCGGGGCTTTAAAGTATTTGTAGTAAATGGCTTTAATATTTACTACCTTATCTATCTCTATCCCAAAACCTGCCGAGTATCCTGTGTAAAGCCCATTGGTTTGTATTGAAGGTAAAAACTCGTTGATATTTTTTGGGTTGGTGTAGCAAATGTGATATCGTACAGCAGTCCAGAATATACCTACATTTTTAGTATTTGTTTTTTCCCAGGCACCTGTTTGAAAAAGCAAACCCGCGAAAGCAAAACTGTTTAAAAAATTTGTGGGCTTGCCGGTACGGGGGTTAGATACTTCACCAATCCTTACACCGTTTAACACCCTTTCTCCAACACGGTAAATAAAACCTGTTTTAGTAATGCTTTCAGTTTTCGTAAAATACCTTGTATCGTCAATACTCACATTCACAAGGCCACTCAGTGGATTAAGGTACTGGCTTACAAGATGATCGTTGCCCTTGGCAAACGTTGGTGTTTGCTGCTGAAAATTATTGTTGCTTACCCCACCATAAAAAGAAATAGGAATTGAAAATTTTCCCTGTTCCCCTATGTAGAGTTTAACAAG
>JBBQYS010000066.1:0-17418 GCA_038208485.1 Chitinophagales bacterium | reverse complement strand
ATGTCTCCTTTGATGTTCCCGGTCAAATTAATCACCGGCGGAAGATTGGCGAATTGAGCCATTTGCTCCGGCGGAATGAATCTAACCAGGTCTCGTTTCAAGAGACTGCTGCTGATGATATAAAGATCGTAAGCAAATTTTTTCGGGTTGGTCAGGTTGTATAAAACCCCTCTTGCATTTATGCGGCTTCCTGAAAGACCCACCAATTGAAAATATGGGAGGTTCAATCTTGCCAGGCTGCCTTGTAATTTTGCATTGACATCTACATACTGATTGGCAAATTGTGCAGGAGGAAAAGATGTTTTAAGCGTTGGTACGAGTAAATAAAGATCATTAAAAGCAATTCTTGAATTTTCAAGCACAGCAGTAAGTGTACTGTTTTGGGGATGCAGAGTTATGCCTGCAATACTATCGTAGGTAAGTGAAACAGACCTGGTTATTAATGACCTTGGTGTTTTAATATAGAGATCTTCAGCAGTCAGCGCTTTATCAGTCATGCTAAAATTCACATGAGTGGTATCTAATTGAAAACCACTTTTGTCAGCAAAGGCAAGTTGCAACACAGAAGCTTTGGTTTCATCAGGTGCATATTTAAAGTCAGTCACATTTACTTTGAGTCTTTTTATGTCGAAGTGGCTAAAGTCAAAACCATCCACTGCCGGTTTATTGCTGTCATCATATTTTATATCTGTCTGTGCAATAGTTAACTTGTTCACTTTAAAATTCCATGGTGCAATAGTTTCATTGATAACTGTATCTTTCTTCATTACCACTATAGGCACCTTTGAAGAAACAAAACCAACCGAACTGCTATCAATAAATATCTCATCAGCATAACCTCCTGATTCATCTATATTGAACCTGACATTATTTATCCCTAAAGTATTTATGTTGTTGTCATAATGCAATCCATTGATATTGTTATCTATCCTCACTACGGCATCCTGCAACAAAAACTTTTTTGCAGTAATAAATAATCCGTATTCAATATTATCTGAGGCAGTGTCTACCAATTTTACAGTATCAAGAACAGCAGTTGTTTTATAAGTATCCATGGTGAAGACAACTTTTTTTGCAGTGAAATCATCAAAGAAAAATTTCATTCTGTCCGGCTGAAAAGTATTCGTGTTGAGCCTAAGGTTTCCAATGTATGCATACATGTCTGTACCACCATATGCATCTTTAAAATTGAAACTGATATTTTTGAGTGTAACCTTATCAAGCGTTAGATTCATAGCCGCAGTATCCTTTTGCGAAGGAGTGCTGGAAGGGTTTACAAAAGCATCAATAATAAACTGGTAATTAAAAAGGGAATCTGTTTCAGGTCTTTTTAGATTTATTGTAAGGTCAGATAAAGATGCTTGTTGAATGTCAATATTCCCGCTGATCAGTTTCAGCATACTAAGATCAACAGCAACCTCACCTCCATAAAGAAGCGTATCTTTTTTCTGGTCCTCCAGGTACACATCCTGCAACCTTATCCAATTAGGAAAACTAAAATTAAGTTTACCGATACTAACCTTTGTGTTGAGTTTATTTTCCAGGTAGGATACTGCCTGGTTCTTAATAACCCTTTTGCCTACAGGCAGGTTCATGAAAATAAAGAGGAGAATGATGAGAGATAAGATGCCAACAAATATCCACAGCATAACCTTGCCCGTCTTTCTTAATATTTTAGCAGTTTTGGTCAAGAAATTATCTAGGTTTCTGAATGGTTGGTTTAAGTTGTACTGCAAGATATGTAAAAATTGTGCCTTGTTTCGATGTGCGCTATACCTGAATTTGAGGTGCTTTCAGCTTGTGTTAAAAAGAGTTATGTAGAACTAATTCCACATGAAAACATCTTTTCATCTAGTTCTCTCCGTAGTTAGTATGAATTAAAAAAGGAGTTTCCAGTATAAATGTAGAGAAAAGCGCAATGGTATGGCATTTGAATAAATATCAATCTAAAATAAAAATATGAAAAAAATCGACCCTGTACTTTTAAAGATTCGTGAGAAAATTACTGATATAAAAGTGGCTATTTTTCAACCTGAAGCTACAAATGAATTTTCGCTTCCCCCAAATGTTGTATACATAAAGGATACCGACGAAGAGGGAAATATCTGGTTTTATACTTCATCAAATTCGCAGAATCAAGGAATAGAAGAAAAAAAATTATATGCTTCTCTTAATTTTATTAAGAAAGGTTATTCATCTAAAATAGAAATAAGCGGGCCTGCAGAAGTTGTAGAAAATAATTATACACTTGAAGGAAGTACGGGCGAGAATGAGCACATGATATTATTGAAGTTAAAGATTATGAATGCAAGTTTTACTGATCATCCTTCTCATAACGATTCAAACATCGTAAAAAAGATCAGGAACGTTTACCATTATCTTTTCACCAACAATGTACAGCACGGTGAATTTCACATGAACTTAGCTAAATCGCAATATTAATCCAGAGAGCAAAAAGACAGGAATAAAACCAAGGATTAAAAAAAAGCCCCGCATGTTGCGGGGTATTTTTTTGCTTTTATTTTTGTCGGCTCTTAAAACTTTCAATAGCATTTTTTGTAAATGCACTCAGTACCAATCGGCCACTAATCTCAGCTCTTTCACGCAGGAGAGCATCCCAATTTTCTGTACCTTTCCAGAAAACTTTTTTTAATTCTGCCATGGCTTCCGGATTGGAACGTGCGAGCGTTCCTGCAAGTCTTAGCACAGACTCATCCATATTTTGAATATTCTCATGCACTTCTGCAAACAATCCTTTCTTTTTAGCCCAGTCACTATTTCTCCACATAGATGCGTCTATAGTTAAAGCAGTAAAAGCAGCCGTACCAATTTTTCTTTCTACTGCAGGCCCCACAACGAATGGTCCGATACCTACAGAAAGTTCACTGAGTTTTATATCACATGCAGTTGTAGCAATAGCATAATCTGCTGCGGCTGCAAGGCCAACGCCACCTCCCACACATTTTCCCTGTATACGGGCAATGATAAATTTCGGGCACTTGCGCATTGCATTAATTACACTGGCAAAGCCATTAAAAAACTTCATGCCTTCTGCTGCGTTGCTGATAGAAGTCAATTCCTCAAAAGAAGCGCCGGCGCAAAAAGTTTTTTCTCCATCACTTTTTAATATAATCACTTTTGTTTCTGCATGTGTTCCTGCAAAATGAATTTCTTTTGCCATGTCATCCAGTAATTTTCCCGGAAGCGAATTACTTTGTGGATGATAAAATTCTATAGTTGTAATACCATGGGTGGTATGAGAACTTACATGTCCGTTCTTAATTTCCTGCATCATGCCGTAAATTTAAAAATGTTGTTGGTTTTAAAAAAGTTATTTCTAAGCAATGGCCTCTTTCATCTCTACCATAGTAAGAATAGTAGCTATACCGGCCAGTTCATTTAAGTCATCAAAAATCTCTACCAACCATTTTACAATTCCTCTTGGTATGTCCTGTCCTTTGGTCATTTCCACATCAGGAGATGGATCCTTTGATTCCTGGGCTGTTTTTTCTTTACAGGTAAACCTGATATAAATTTCTGTTCCCGGATAGATCGGTTTTGTAAATCTCAATTCATCTATCCCATAATTTAAGAGTACCGGGTTTTTTTCAAAACTACTTACAAACAATCCGGCAGCAGCACTCATAATAAAATACCCATGTGCCACCTGCTGATCAAACATGGTATGGTCAAAATCAGTTTCCCGAAGGTGTGCATAAAATTGATCACCGCTCAGTGCTGCAAATTTATCTATGTCATCTGATGTTATCAACCTTTTTTCTGTAACAATCTGGTCCCCGATTTTTAGGTCTTCAAAGTATTTTGTAAACGGATGCTCATCCGTTTTATTGCCGATTGCATTGGGTTGGTATACCTGTGTTATGGCTGTGATCATGGTTGGCGAACCCTGTATTGCCGTACGTTGCAGGTAATGTTTTATGCCACGCAATCCACCCATTTCTTCTCCACCTCCTGCCCGGCCGGGCCCTCCGTGTACCAGCATGGGCAAAGGTGAACCATGACCTGTACTCTCCCTGGCACATTCCGCATTTAATACCAAAATACGACCATGATGTGTAGCAGCACCAATCACATATTGTGTTGCTATTGATTTATCTGCAGTAACAATGGAAGAACATAAACTTCCTTTGCCCATCTTACTTAGCGCAATAGCTTCATCAATTGTTTTGTAAGGCATGATAGTACTTACCGGGCCAAATGCTTCTACATTGTGCGATTCTAATTTATGGTGAGGATCATTATTCAGCAATAATAATGGGCTTATGAATGCACCTACTTCTGCATCTGCATCAACCACTGTTACGCTATCTAATGCACCATAAATTAACTGGGAAGAAGCCAGTAGCTTCTGCACCTGCGCTTTTACTTCTGCTCGCTGGTTTTGCCCTGCCAGGCTACCCATGCGTACTTTTTCATTCTGCGGATCGCCTATTACTGTTTTATCCAACTCATTAGCAATCGCCCTGCTCACTTCTTCTATTTTATTTTCAGGTACAAATATTCTTCTGATGGCTGTACATTTTTGTCCCGCTTTTACAACAATCTCTTTCCGCACTTCTTTGATAAATATATTCCACTCCGGAGTATTTGGGTTTACGTCTTCTCCCAACACAATACAATTGAGCGAATCTGCTTCCATGGTAAATGGCACAGCATTCTCTAAAATATTCGGATGGCTTTTTAGTTTCAAGCCTGTAGTTGCAGAACCTGTAAAGGTGACCACATCCTGTGATTGTACATGGCTAAGCATATCGCCGGCACTACCACAAAGCAATTGCAAAGCACCTTCCGGCAGGATTTCCGAAGCAATAATTTCTTTTACTACGGCTTCTGTAAGGAAGCAGGTTACACTGGCAGGTTTTACTACTGCAGGCATACCGGCCAGAAGGTTTACAGCTATTTTTTCCAGCATTCCCCACACGGGAAAATTGTATGCATTTATATGTACGGCCACACCTTCTTTAGGCACAAGAATATGGTGACCCATAAACGTATTTTCTTTACCGAGGTTGATGCCTTCACCGTCTACACAAAAAGGGGTATCCGGCAGTTTTCTGCGCAGCGAGGCATTACTAAATAGATTTCCGATTCCTCCTTCTATATCTATCCAGCTATCCACCCTGGTTGCTCCGGTAGCAGCACTTATTTTATAAAATTTTTCTTTTCTTTCCAGCAGGTAAAGTGCAAGTGCTTTAAGCATTCTTCCTCTTTGCTGAAAGGTCATTTTTCTTAATGCAGTATTCCCTTTTTCCCTTCCGTATTGTAATACCTGGTGAAAATCCAGTCCTTTGGTAGTGGCCGCAGCTACAGGGTTTCCCGTGATTGCATGGTATAATACTTCTCCGTCGCCATCTCCCTCTACCCAATGTCCGTTTATATAATTCTGTAATTTTTGCATAACAATCTTTGCTTGCAAATGTATGTAATGCCTAAGATTTACCTATTTAATATTAGTGAAATATGGTTAGGAATAAGTAAGGAGTATTTATTGAATTGGGTACATTTGTTGTACCTGTTTTCTGACTATCGCTATTAAATAAACAAAAACTACATCCATGAATAAATTAATTATCCTCTGTTTAATATGTACTGCATGTTCATCTACCAAAGTAAACTCTGACTGCAAAGGTCCTAAGATAGAGGGTTGTATGACGACAATGGAATACCGCCCTGTGTGTGGCTGCGATGGAAAAACTTACGGCAATGCTGCTACAGCCAACTGTGAAGGTGTAAAAACCTGGACTGAAGGTGAATGTGCAAAACAAGCTGAAACTATATCAAATTAAACTGTACCAGGTGATGGGTAGCATGTTTATAATGTAACAATACCCAATCTTCATAACCCAGGGGACCAAAACCTGGATGCATTGTTTTGCTAGTCGGGTTTTCAATGAAGTAATAGAAAAAATCGTTGACAGAAAGTTCCAGGGTTTTAATTGATTCATGTATACCGATGCACCGGATCGCTTGTGGCTCTTCTCCAATAAACTGCTCAGGAGCTTTGGTATTTTCCCTGAACCTTTTTTCGCTCCGCAAAAACTCCAGGTATTTTGGAAGATGTTCTTCAGGGGTTAAAAGTGGAATAGAAATTTTATTTGCCGAAATATCAAATACATCTGCAACATGCTCAGTCATCTGCTGCGCATTCATTTTACCCCAAACCGGTTTAGCGTCAGCTTGTAATTTATTGAACAAGCCAAACATTTCTTCTTTAAGAAAGCCCTCTTTTCCCTGCAAGGTCATATAATAAATGATTGTCTATTGCTCCATTACTGGCTGAAATCTTTTGTCTATTTCAGTGCAGAGGGAAGTAAAGATTTGTTCTATAGAACCTTCTCCATTTACGATCACAACTTTATCAAACTGTTTGTAGTAATCTGCCACTGCTTCAGTTTTTTGCCTGTATTCCTCTATGCGTGCCCTGATCACTTTTTCATCGTTATCATCACTACGGCCGCTTGTTTTTCCACGGAGTAGCAGGCGATGAACCAGTTCTTCTTCACCTACTTCCAGGGCCAGCATCATATTTATAGAAGTATTTTTAAAATCGAGCAGTTTATCCAAAGCTTCTGCCTGCGTTTCTGTGCGGGGAAATCCATCGTACAGAAAACCTTTGGCAGTAGGATTAGCGTCTATCAGGCTACTGATCATACCTATCACTACTTCATCAGGAACTAATTGTCCCTTATCCATAAATTTTTTAGCTTCTATACCAAGAGCAGTTTGCCTGGCTATTTCAGAACGCAGCAAGTCGCCGGTTCCGAGGTGCTTAATGCCATATTTTTCTATCAGTTTTGCGCTCTGCGTTCCTTTTCCACTGCCCGGAGGGCCAAAGAGTATTAAATTGAACATAGTTATTATTAACAGCTAGCTTATCCCGTTAGTTATTTTTAGTAAAGCTTTGAATGTTGGTTCTGCAAAAGTAAGCATTCCGAAAAATACTTGAGTGAAGGGTAAATATAATATATAGTTTGGATTGTAACAATTCAAAAATCTACCTGGAATATGGTGGCCAACAGAAGATTAAAGTAACAACTTCAAGATAAGATCAAGCTAATAAGTTGCTGATATTGTTGCGATTATCATCATTAAGCAATTCTGGCATAATTTTTAGATAATGTGATGAAAAATACAATATATATGAAATTCAAAATCCTTTTACCAGTTGTGATTTTCTTTACTTTCGTTATTTTATCCTGCACCAAAGACGATAATGCAGGAAATAACGCTGTTAATATCAGGCTGACAGATGCACCCACTGAGCTAGATTCAGTATTTGTAGACATCAGAGAAGTAAGAGTAAAAGCCGGAAACGACATTAATGACACTTTAAATGACAATGGATGGTATACCCTTAATACCTCCGCAGGGGTTTATAACTTGCTTAGTTTGCAAAATGGAGTTGACACCCTTCTCGCTTCAGGTACAGTTCCAATGGGCTATGTAAAAGAAATCAGGTTTATTCTTGGGAGCAATAACAGTGTTGTAGATAGCTTTGGTGTTACTTATCCACTAACTATACCGAGCGGCAGTGAATCAGGATTAAAGATCAAAGTGAACAAAAAACTAAATGCTACTCTGAATACAATTTTAATCGACTTTGATACAGACTTATCTATTAAAAAAGAAAGTACCGGGTATAAGTTAAGGCCGGTACTAAAATTAAAATAAGTAAAGCTTTTATTTTATTGATCCCCTGTACACATGTGCAGGGGATTTTTTTATAGCCCAATTATGTTATGGCTCTAATCTTTGCCATTGCTATATGCTAAATATTACAGAGATGTAACCGATAATTACTGCAACATAAAAAGCATAAAATTTACTATACGATGTAAGAATAATTATTTGAAACTCAAACATTTGTAATTAAGGCCATAGCGTTCTATTAATGGGCAATAATATATATAACCCATAATCTATTACTTTTGTCACAAAAGATTACAACCTACAATGAGTATTATAAAACTAAGTCATCTAGCCGAAACACTTATTGCTTCTGAAATTGTACGCCTTGGTGCTACTATAAAAGAAAAAATAAAGAGTGGCGAACATATTTACAACTACACGGTAGGGGATTTTGATTCCTCGCAGTTTCCTATACCTGGGAAGCTAAAAGACAATATCGTAAAAGCCTATAATGAAGGTTATACAACTTATCCTGCAGCCGAAGGTGACCTGGAACTAAGGCAAGCAATAAGCGGTTTTCTAAAAGAGAAAGGTGGGATTGACTATGATACCAGTGAGATCCTGGTTGCAGCAGGTGGACGCCCACTGATATATGCTACTTACCGTACTATTGTAGATAAAGGAGATAAAGTTATTTATCCTATTCCAAGTTGGAATAATAACCATTATGTGCATTTTACAGAAGGAGAACATGTAGTCCTGGAAGCAACAAGGGAAAATAATTTTTTGCCTACCGCTGAGCAAATAGCACCGCATTTGGCAGGAGCTACTTTATTGGCATTGTGCTCACCACTCAATCCTACCGGAACTACTTTTACGAAAGATGAACTGGAGAAAATCTGCGACCTCGTACTGGCTGAAAATGCTACCAGGAATGAGGGCGAGAAAAAACTTTACCTCATGTATGACCAAATATACTGGACACTTACACATGGAGAAACTGAACACCACAATCCCGTACTTTTAAGACCCGAGATGAGGGACTATACCATATTTATTGATGGCATCAGTAAAGCATTTGCTGCTACAGGTGTGCGTGTTGGTTGGGCAATGGGTCCAAAAGAAATAATAGTGAAAATGCGTGGCATCAACAGCCATGTAGGTAGCTGGGCACCATTTGCAGAACAAAAAGCTGTAGCCTGGTTCCTGAAAGATGAAGATGAGGTAGAAAGCTATTGTAAAGAATTTAAATCTCAACTTTGGTTGAGGCTAAAAGGGTTGTTTGAAGGGTTTCAACAATTAAAATCTGAGGGCCATTCTGTTGATGCAATCGCACCCCAGGCAGCAATATACCTAACGGTACAATTAAACCTGCGGGGCATGAAAACTGCTGATGGGAAATTGTTAGAAAAGCAAGAAGACGTGACCTCTTATATACTTGATGAAGCAAAACTGGCTTTAGTGCCATTTAGTTCTTTTGGTACTGATAAGGAAAACAGCTGGTATCGCCTGAGCATAGGAACCTGCAAAGAAAAAGAAATAGATGAAGTAATAGAAAGATTGAGAAATGCACTGCAGAAGCTCAGCAAATAGAAGTTAATTCTTGTTATTTAGAAAAATAAAAGGTCTCTGGTTTACAGATCGGATCGCTTTTTTCAGATCAGCCGCTTTTTGGGATATCTTATATGTTTGCATATTAATGAGTTCGTGGGCTTTTACTACATTGTCTAACCGCTCCACTTCATACAATAATTCGTGCAAAAAACTAACCTCCGCCTCCATGGACTGTGGAGACATTAGTTCCTGTTTGAACATAACCAGAAGATCCCGATTTGGTACTTTCATTTTGCTATGTATAAGCTTTTAAAAAATTAATATCCCACAAAGCCTTTCTTACTTTCACAACCGCACCCTTTTTTAGAATAAGATTTTGATGAAGCACAACTGCTAAACACCAGACTCGAAGCAAGTAATAAGACAGATGATATATAAATAAGTCTTTTCATTTTGTTGTTGTGACTATGGAATGAATAGATGGAAATGAAATGAAACTTACTCCATACCTTTTAATAACACAGGAGTCGTAAATTTAGTTCTTTTTACAGAGAAGTATCTACCCTTTTCCAAAATACAAATTAAACTATTTTCACTAAAAAATATTAGTTTCTATATTAAGTGTTCCAAAAAATTAACAATAGCAATAAGGTTGCCCGTGTGCTTGTAGCCCCTCTCGATTGGGGTTTGGGCCACACAACCCGTTGCATACCAATCATCCGCAGCCTGCTAAAAAGAAATATTGAAGTTGTTTTAGCTGGAAATTCTTCCGCTAAAAAAATTTTTGGTGAAGAATTTCCGGGATTAATATTTCTGCCGCTTGATGGATATAATATTCGTTATAGCAGGAACAAACAGTTTTTTAGTATCAAATTATTGATGCAGTTACCACATATTTTGAAGACAATAAAATATGAAAGGAAATGGCTGAAACAGGTTGTAGAAACTGAAAATATTGATGCAATTATTTCTGACAACAGGTTTGGGTTAGTTATCCAGGATATTCCATGTATTTACATCACACACCAGCTTTATTTGGAAACAGGGAATAACTATTTAAACAGAATTGCACAAAAAATCCATTTTAGTTTTATTGAGAAATTTACAGCTTGCTGGGTTCCGGATGTTGCTCAAAAGCCTGGACTTGCCGGTAAATTATCACACCCCGAAATATTTCCGAAAATCCCTGTTTATTACATGGGTCCTTTATCAAGACTTTCTCCCGGAAATGAAAACCATCAATATGATATAATGATCATGCTCTCCGGACCGGAACCGCAGCGAAGTATTTTTGAAAATATTTTATTGGACATTATAAAGGATAACAAAAGAAAAATAATTTTTGTAAGAGGCTTGCCGGAAAAACCAAATAGTCCTGAGACAAAAAATAGAACGATATTTTATAACCATTTACCAGCAGAAAAATTAAATGAAATGCTTCTTGCCAGCAAGCTGGTGATTGCGAGAAGTGGCTACAGTACTGTGATGGATCTGGCAGCATTAAATAAATCAGCTATACTAATTCCCACTCCAGGGCAGGGAGAACAGGAATACCTTGCCCGCCACCTGAATGAACGGAAGTTGTTTACCTGCGTAAAACAGGATAAAAAACTGATAACAGAAGCAATACGAAATGCTGAAGAAAACATGAATCAATTTGATACCAGATCAGAAGATTATCTTGATGATGTCATTGATCATTTTTTGGGTAAGGATAATCCTATTGAGTAAAACCTAATGCGAAACCCGTTGTATTTTTATGAGTGCTACCCACAACACTACCGCTTTGCCGGGAATGAATAAAAAAACTGAAATAGCCTGAATATTTTTTCATAATAGCTATCATTTCTTCATAACTAATAACAGAACTACTCATCACAAGTGTTGGTATTTGGAAAGCATAGAGTTCTTTACTTACGGCGAACATATCCATGATAGCCTCTTTATTATTAAAAAAATCTATTGCAGATCCGGGAGAAATTTGTTGGCAAAAATCAGTCAGTACTTTCTGCTCATCATAAGTACAACAAACAATAACGGCTTTAGTCGTTGAATTTAAAACTGATTGGTCCTTGTTGCTCCCGGATAACAATGTTGATGAATGCCTGGCAGCATTAATCAGCCATTTTAAGACGGTTGCTCCGGGCTTTTTATAATGCTTTTGCACAAACAACTTCATGGCACCATAGAAATGTTTCCGGTAGTCTGCAGATTGTTTGCTGGTACTTTCTCCTTTAAAATGAAGAATAGTTGTTTCAGCCAGGTAATGGTTTTCCCAGCCCGACTTTACAATTCTATAGCTCAGGTCAATGTCTTCTCCATACATGAAATAATCTTCATCAAATCCTTCCAGTTTTTTGGCAAGAGGCATGCGCATCATCATAAATGCACCAGACAATACTTCTACTGGAGCAGTTTTATTTTCCGCAACATGCGCTGCGTAATAAGATGAAAAACTCCTGTTTTCCGGAAACAATTTACTGAGACCAACCATTTTAAAAAAGGAAGCTTTTACAAAAGGTAAACCCCGCTTACTTTCCGGCAAAAAATGTCCACTACCATCAATCATGTGAACACCCAGGGCACCACATTTTTCATTCTGCGAAAAGTGGTTGTAGCATTTTAGCAAACTTTCTTCTGCGATAATGGTATCAGGATTTAAAAAAAGAACAAATTCCCCGGTAGCATATTGTAGTGCTTCATTATTTGCTTTTCCAAAACCCAGGTTCTGCGTACTCCATATAAATTTCACCTCGGGAAATTTACCGGAAAGGTATTCTCTGCTTCCATCAGTACTGGCATTATCTATAACAATGATCTCAGTTTGCACCAAAGCTCCTGCCGCCTGTACTGCATAGAGCGCTTGCTCCAGGAAATACCGGACGTTATAATTTACAATGATTACAGAAACTTGCAAAGGCGGGTCTTTCCTACAAAAAAAAGCAATTTAGGGTGAAGCCACAACTATAAATATCTTTGCGCCATGTTATATTCTACACTATTAGAAGCTACAAGAGCAGGTGCCACAGTATTAAGCCATTTCTTTAATGGCAGTTTTACAATAGAAAATAAGGAAGGAAAAAATAACCTGGTGACAGAAGCAGATCATGCAGCAGAGCAGGCTATTATCAGCGTGATACAAAACAAATTTCCCGGGCATTATATTCTTTGTGAAGAAACAGGAGATATTGCAGCGCCAAGTCCGTATAAATGGATCATTGACCCCATAGACGGAACGGTAAATTTTGCCCATGGTATACCAATTTGCTGTGTGAGTATCGCTTTGGAGTATGAAGGAGAAGTAATTATGGGTGCGGTTTACAACCCGCTTATGAATGAATTTTTTACAGCAGAAAAAGGAAAAGGTGCTTTTTTAAACGGAGCAAAAATAAAAGTAAGTTCTAAAAAAGAATTTCTAAATAGCTGCCTGGTTACAGGCTTTCCTTATGCATTCTTAGACACCGAAAATGGTCCGCTCAAAGTATTCTCCCGCCTGCTTCACCTTGGTCTGCCTGTAAGAAGGCTCGGTTCTGCCGCACTCGATCTCTGCTGGGTAGCCGCTGGCAGGTTTGATGGTTTTTATGAGCACAGCCTGCAACCCTGGGATAGTGCAGCTGGATTTTTAATAGTGCTGGAAGCAGGTGGATTAGTTACACATCTTGATGGCAGTAAGTATAGCCCCTACAAATCCGGGCTCGTAGCTACCAATCAGCTAATACACCAGGATCTTATGGCGGTGATCAACGAAGAGTAAAAATTTTCTGTTCATTTCTTTATCAAAAATTTCTTATGCAAATTATCCCTTTACGTGAAGGTGCTTTTTCCATAGACCAAACCAAAATTTTTGTTCCTTTCAATAAATCTGATGATGATTTGCAGGAACGCCCGAGAGGCAGTTTACTTGTAGAGATACAACCTTTCGTAGTGAAAACCGGGGAGGATATTATTCTTATAGACACAGGGCTCGGCTTCAAAGACGATTCAGGACAATTGCAGATATACAGCAACCTGAAAGCAAACGGTATACAACCGGAAGAAATAACCAAAGTTTTACTGAGTCATTTACACAAAGACCATAGCGGCGGCATCAGTTTTCAAAAAGATGAAAATTCTCTAAAGGAACTTAGCTTCCCTAATGCAGTTTATTACATTAATGAAGATGAATTAAAGCTGGCAACAGAACATCCTTCTTCCTCCTATATCGACGGGAGTTTTAATATACTTCAACATAATTCACAAGTAGTGCTCACGCCAGCAAGTGGAAACATAAATGAACATATTTTTTATGAAGTTAGTGGGGGGCATTCTCCTCATCACCAGGTGTTTTGGATCAAAGAGAATAATGAAACTGCTTTTTTTGGCGGCGATGTAGCTCCTCAATTACAACAAATGAAAAACCGGTTTATTGCCAAATATGATTTTGATGGTAAAAAAAGTATGGAATTAAGACAGAAATGGTGGGTAGAAGGTGCTGAAAACCAATGGTGTTTTATGTTTTATCATGATATAAAAACGCCGACGATGCAACTCTAAAAAAAGAAGGCCTGCCCTAAAAAGAGCTGGCCGTTGCTAACCTATGAAAAACACCTAGCCCAAAAGTATATTATTTAGCGTTAGTTCCAAAAAAAAAGCTAAGTTTTTTTTGAAAAAAATTCTTCAGGCATAAAAAAAGCCTGCAAACGCAGGCCTTTGTAATTTTCATATATGATTTCTCAAAAATTATTGTCAATTATTTCCTCTTCCTCTTTGTTCTCTTAATTTTTTCAATCGGTCTATCATTCTTTTTCTAAACTCTCCATCAGTTTGAAAGAAATTATTAGTCCTTTCTGCACCGAGGATTTTGATAAACCGATCCTCGTACTTCTTTTTAATGTTCAGGCTGGCCTGCTGCCGATCTAATTCATTGGTTGTCGAACTAATAGCTTTCAATTCATTGGTATATTGTGCATGTACCGGCCAGAATTTTTGGGCTTCATCAGCTGTCAGGGTCAGTTGTTTAGTCATATAAGCTACATATAGTGCCTCTATTTTTTCCTCCTTATCTCCTCCGCCCGGCTGAGCTTGGGCGATTGTAAACCCACCAAAGAATATTACGAGTGTTAGTATAAAATTTTTCATGTTTTTTTTTAATTTTCGGTTATTATCATTTTGCATTTTGGGCAGAATGAAATCAGTTCATAAGTTTTATTTTTCTCAAATCAACAACTCTTCAAATCAACCAATCAATTAGCAAGATTCTTATCAGTCAAAAATTCGTTCAATGTATTTTCATTTATCAAATAATCTACCGGATCTGGTAATGATTCATCATTTATAGCTGAGGCTACTACAGCTACATCAGGATTATGGCCATTTGCTGTAAGATAACTTTCAATATCTGAGGCACTCAGGCTGGCCAGGGTTTCATCAAAACTATCATTTGCCACAATTGTTTTGGCCTGAGCCATAACGGAAGGATCCATTCCTTTTACTTCTGCTTGATTGTTAGTGAACATTGTAAATAAACTGAAACCTACAAGCCCAGTAAATGCTGCTGCAGCAAGGTACCGCAGAATTGCTGGTGATCTTCTCATAGAAACTACCGGAGCCTGCGTTTTTATTGTGGCAGCCAGTATTTCTTCGGAAAGTGTTTGGAAATAACCTTCCTGCACTGTGAATGGATTTCTGTTACCAATGGCAGCTATAGAAGGTGAAAGTGATTCCATTTCGGCTATCACGTTATCCATTGCTACTTCGGTGACGTTTTGTTCTTCCTGGCGTATTCTTGCCATGATATTTACAGAAAGCCCTTCAAAATACCCTTGGGGTACTGATCCAACAGCATCATTTGAAGAAATTTTCCCCAGCATTTTCACCGGAAATTCATCAAAATAGCCTTCAGGAACAGTAAAAACATTGTCAGCAGACACTAACTTTCCCAACCGGGAATCGAGTTCTTCTAATTCGTTTAAAATTTGTTCACGCTTTTTCATCTATCAATAGACCCGTTAAGGAACCGAAAGTTTAATTATTTAATATAAAATCCTCAATTTTTTTTACGGCATGATGATAACTGGCTTTCAGGGCCCCTTCGCTGGTTTCCAACACCCTGCTCATTTCCTCGTAGGGCATTTCTTCGAAATACCTTAGGTTAAACACGGCTTTTTGCTTATCTGGCAGGCGTTGTATAGCCTGCTGCAGTTTCCATTCCACCTTATTCCCATCATATTCCGTATCACTTTCCAGCTTATTCATGATCGGACTTTCATCATCATCTATAGAAATTGACTGCCTCTTCTTAGCCTTTTCCAGGAAAGTGAGCGATTCATTGGTAGCTATCCGGTACATCCAGGTATACAGCTGACTGTCTTCCCGAAATTTATCCAGGTTCTTCCATACTTTTATGAACATGTTTTGCAGCACATCATTTGCATCTTCATGCCCAACCACCATACGACGGACGTGCCAGTACAAACGCTCCTGGTATTTTTTTATTATCGCCGTATAAGCCCGTTCCCGGGTTGCTTCATTTTTAAACTGAAGCAACAATTCATTATCATCTAAGTTTTCTGCCATATATAAACTGCAGTGCAGTGGTTAAAAAAATAAAAATATTATCCGGTAATGAAATAAGTTCTCACCCAAACACTTACTTGCCTATAAACGGAAGTTGTACAATTTTATCGTAAAGTAGACTGTAAAACAAATATTATACATTTTTCAGCTACAGAATCATCATAACATTAACGAATTTGTTCTCCATTCCTCTAATGTTTCTTAAATATAAAAATAAGATAAACGCTAAGCTTGCAGGATAAACTGGTAAATTGGTATCCAAAAAAAAATAGCATTGAAACAAATCTCCCGTGCCGTCTGGATACTTTCGCTCATCAGTCTTCTCACTGATATGGCCAGCGAAATGTTGTATCCCATTATGCCCATTTACCTGAAAACAATTGGTTTTTCTATTGTACTCATTGGCGTGTTGGAAGGAGTGGCAGAAGCAGTAGCAGGATTGAGTAAAGGATATTTTGGTAAACGCTCAGATGCAGCAGGCAAAAGAGTTCCCTTCGTGCAGCTCGGCTATGCCTTCAGCGCTATTTCCAAACCAATGCTGGCTTTATTTGTTTATCCGCTCTGGGTATTCTTCTCCCGCACCATTGACAGGTTAGGCAAAGGCATCCGTACCGGTGCAAGAGATGCCTTACTCTCTGATGAAGCTACACCTGAAACCAAAGGAAGGGTATTTGGCTTTCACCGGTCGATGGACACACTCGGTGCTGTACTTGGTCCCGCTGCTGCACTGGTCTACCTTTATTTTTATCCGGGTAATTACAAGACGCTTTTTCTCATTGCTTTCCTACCCGGCGTATTAGCGATTGCTGCTACATTTATTTTAAAAGAAAAAAAGACCATCGTTCCAAATCCTGGAAAAAAAACAGGCTTTTTCTCGTTTCTAAAATATTGGAAACAAAGTCCTGCAGCTTATCGTAAGATAGTAATTGGCTTCCTGGCATTTGCACTCATCAATAGTTCAGATGTGTTTTTATTGCTGAAGGCAAAAGAGATGGGCTTCACCGACAGCATGGTGATCATGGTATATATTTTTTATAATTTGATTTATGCACTGGCAGCTTTTCCCGTTGGCATCATTGCTGATAAAATGGGATTGAATAAAATATTCCTGGTGGGGATTGCTTTGTTTGTTGTGGTTTATGCCGGCATGTCGGTCAATGAAAATATTTATATCCTCTTCGTTCTCTTTGCGGTTTATGGTTTATATGCATCAGCAACCGAAGGCATTGCCAAAGCCTGGATCTCCAACATTTCTGCAAAGGAGCATACAGCAACAGCCATTGGTACATATACAGGATTGCAAAGTATTTGCAGTATGGTGGCAAGCACTCTTGCAGGCTTGGTGTGGTTTCAGTTTGGGAGTGTTGCTTTGTTTGTTGGAACGGCTGTTGGGGCTGCAGCGGTAGGGTGTTATTTTGCTTTTCTCGGAAACATTAAGGGTACCTTGATAATTAAATCTTAAAGGACATTGTAATTTTCATGAGCAGCAACCAACCTTACTTTTATTTTTTTTGCTAAGGAGAGGGGTTCCCGCACCTTAACAGCTTCACAATAAGAAAGACGTCATCTTTCCAACTCACTAGGGAGCGTCATTGGGTAGGGTCCTGCCGGCGTAGCAGCCGCCGGCGAGGGGGAGAGAAGCGCCCGGCGACGACGAGA
>JBBQYS010000065.1:0-17576 GCA_038208485.1 Chitinophagales bacterium | reverse complement strand
ACTATTGCATTACAAAACCCATACTCCCTTTCATCATTGCTACAAACAATTACCAATCTATCTGAGGTATATTTTTCTATAAGAGAAAGATAACAATCCACGCCGGCGCTATCTAAATTCGTAGTTGGTTCATCCAGCAATAAAACAGGGGTATTGCTAAAAAAAGCCTGGGCAAGTTTTAGTCTTTGTTTCATACCGCTGCTGAAATTCCGGATCTGCTTATCTGCGGCAGCAAGAATATCTACTTCGTTTAAAATCTCTTCCCAGGTTTTAGTCAGCGTAGCAAATGAGGCATGAAAATGCAGAAATTCTTTTGCTGTCATTTCTTCTATCAGTTCCAGGTAAGGAGCTGCAATAGAAATATATTTAAACATATCCTCTTTGATTTCTCCATTGAGCAAAAGAGAAACCGTTCCCTGGCTTTGAAGTGTTGCACCGGCTATCACTTGCAGGGCAGTACTTTTCCCTGAGCCATTTGGCCCAGTGATAGCGTACTTGTTGGGAGAAGAAAATTCAAAATTAAAATGTCGGAAGATCCATTCCCGGTTGAAGCGCTTGCCGGCATCATCTACCAGTATCTGCACGGAGGGAACTGCTAAAGCTGGAGTACCGGCTTCTGATAAAGTGTAATTATCACTCTTCATCATTGAGCCCCTTGCTGAATTTTTTTATAATACCACGACCACTTTCCTGTATAAAAGTTACGATCTCATCACGCTCATCTGTAGCTGGAAGTTCTTCTTCAATGAAATTGAGCGCCTGAGTAGTATTTAAATTCTTACTGTAAATGATCCGGTAAATGTCCAGTATCTGGTTGATCCTGGCAACCGAAAAGCCTTTTCTTTTTAGTCCTACAGAATTTACTCCTGCATAGCTTAATGGAGTACGGGCAGCTTTTATATATGGAGGAACATCTTTACTCACCAAGGAACCGCCGGAGACGAAAGCATGTTGTCCAATTTGCACAAACTGGTGTACGGCACACATTCCACCGAGAATCGCATTATCGCCCATGATCACATGACCGGCCATTTGTGTATTGTTGCTCATGATGCAATTGTTTCCTACAATGCAATCATGCGCTATATGGCTGTAAGCCATAATCAGGCAGTTGTTGCCCACCTTGGTTGTCCACCTGTCTTTGCTTCCACGGTTTATTGTCACGAATTCTCTTATGGTGCAGTTGTCGCCTATTTCTACAGTTGTCGTTTCTCCCTCATATTTCAGGTCTTGCGGAATTGCGCTGATAACTGCACCGGGAAAGATGCGGCAGTTCTTACCAATTCTTGCCCCTTCCATGATAGTAACATTGCTGCCTATCCAGGTTCCATCACCAATTTCCACGTTGGGGTGTATTACCGTAAATGGGTCCACTTTCACGTTTGTGGCCAGTTTGGCATTGGGATGAATGTAAGTATGTGGGTGGATCATGAAAAAGTAAAAAGTAAAAAGTAAAAAGTAAAAAAAATTAAAAGCAAGGTCTCACCAAATCGAAACTGTATTATGATTGTATAAGCTCTTCAAATAAACTCTCTCTATAACTATCAAGCAAAAAAGAAAAATCTTCAACTCTCCTAATCTTCAAATCCTCAAATCAGCTCATCTTCAAATCCTCAAATCAACTCATTTTCAAATCTTCAAATCAACTCATCTTCAAATCAGCTAATCAGCCAATCAACTAATTGACCAATCAACTCATCTTCAAATCTTCAAATTAACTCATCTTCAAATCCTCAAATCAACTCATCTTCAAATCAGCTAATCAGCTAATCAACTAATTAACCAATCAACCCCTCTTCACCAACTGCGCAGTAAAATCTCCTTCTGTACAAAGTTTATTTCCTACGTACAAGCTGCCATGCATCACACAGATACCGCGGCGGATCGGTTCTATCAGTTCCATCTTTAGCAGCATGGTATCGCCCGGCACTACTTTCTGTTTAAATTTGCAGTTGTCTATCTTAATGAAATAAGTATCATACTCACCATCAGGCATGGCATTGATACAAAGAATACCTCCTGTTTGTGCCAAGGCCTCTACTTGCAAAACACCGGGCATTACAGGATTTCCGGGAAAATGTCCCTGGAAGAAAAATTCGTTGAACGTTACATTTTTCAATCCCACAATCTCAGTATCTGTCAGGTCTATGATCTTATCAACCAGCAAAAACGGATACCTGTGTGGCAGGGTTTTTTCTATTTGTTGTTGTGTGTAAATGGGTTCCCGGTTAGGATCGTAGCTCGGAATATCCTTAGTATGCTTGTTCTTTTTTATATAATTCTTCAACACTTTAGCAAACTCTACATTGCTGCTATGTCCAGGTCTGTTGGCTATGATATGTCCCTTTATAGGATAACCTATCAATGCAAGGTCACCCACAACATCAAGTAGTTTATGACGGGCTGGCTCGTTAGGGAAACGCAGCTCCAGGTTATTCAGATAGCCCCCGGCTTTCACCTTCATATCATCTCTACCAAAAGCTTTTGCCAGACGACCCATTTCTTCTTCAGTCACCGGTTTATCTACTACCACAATGGCATTATTAATATCGCCGCCTTTGATCAGGTTATTTTCCAACAGTGTTTCCAGCTCGTGCAGAAAACAAAAAGTCCGACATGGAGCTATTTCTGTTTCAAAATCACTCATTGTTTTCAGCCCGGCATGCTGGCTTCCCAGTACAGGACTATTAAAATCTATGAGTGTAGTTATTTCATATTTTGTAGAAGGTAAAGCAGTAATCTCAACGTTTTTCTCTTTATCAAAAAAAGAAATATTGGTGTCTATGCTGTACCAGTTTTTTGCAGCCTCCTGCTCGGTGACACCTACTTCCTTGATTTTTTGAATAAAGGGAAGACTACTTCCATCAATAATTGGAACTTCCGGGCCATTAAGTTCTATCAGGCAATTATCGATGCCCATACCTACAAGAGCAGCAAGTAAATGCTCTACAGTACTCACTTTCACAAGTCCTTTTTCCAGGGTAGTGCCGCGGCTGGTATCAGTAACCAGGTCACAATCGGCCTTTATCGGGTCTGTATCAGGCAGATCAGTTCTTTGAAACTGGAAACCAAAACCAGGTTTCGCAGGCTTCAGTATCATATCTACCAGTATACCAGTGTGCAAGCCATTTCCGGAAATAAAAACAGGTTGAGAAAGCGTGTGCTGCTTATCCGGATTAAAATTCTTATCCATTCTTTCAAAATAAATTTCGGCAAAGATATTTTAAATTATTTTGTTGGACGGACAGTTTTAAATGAATGCATTTCTACTTAGTAAAGCGCAATGAATAATGTATGATAGCCAGGTATACAACCCAGTCAAGAAAAAAACGAAGTATATATATAAAGATTTCTTAGAGCAGATTTCAGCATCCAAAATATTCCGATCAATATTTGAGGATGGACAGATTTTTATAAAAAAGATAATTACAAAGGTTTTACATGAATTGTTTTGCTTATTTTCACTATGCCGTTTATGACCATGATAAAACCACATATCGAAAAGGCCAACCGTACTGATGTCAATATCAGTCATTGCATCCGTAACACGGTTTTCAGCATAACTACTATCCCCCCCAGAATCTGCAGTGTACGATAATTCTTTCATGTAATTTTTCTACAGTTAATTTTATGTCTTCAATCTCCCGGCAGCTTGTACTGAGCTTAATGATATCCCTATGTGATACTTATTTCAGGATGTGCAAAAGAAGATACAGGATCCGAATTGCCACATCTTACACATGATGGAGCATATACTTTCGGTTGTAA
The DNA here is from genome assembly GCA_038208485.1 of Chitinophagales bacterium. GTDB lineage: Bacteria > Bacteroidota > Bacteroidia > Chitinophagales > Chitinophagaceae > Ferruginibacter. Next base: position 13,808 of record JBBQYS010000065.1, on the reverse strand, counting down.
GGTAAATGGGGAAGGTTATTACTGCTAAGGGGAAAAGCAGTTTTTTTTATGACTATTCTTCCATAGGTTATTATTATAGTTACGATTCTATTGTTACAATAAATGAGATCAAACGGTGGGCGTGAGTTTGATCTGCATTTTTAATCAAGTATTAAGGGGTTTGGCAAAAGTGGCGGTTCGCCTTCTATAGGCATTTTCGTAAGTGCTCCACACTATTCGCCACAATCAAATGAAAAAACATACAAGACTAACAAAACTTACAAGGCGATAATTAATGTAACTCATTTTTACCCTTCTATAAACCAGATCCTTTTTCAGGTAGATTTGAGATGAAAGCCATAAAAGGAAATGGTGAAGTAATAAATATTACTGAAGGAAGGTTTGATATAGGTTCTTAAATAGAGTATCCTTAATAGATAAATGACAAGTGCAAATACTAACAGCTGATAGTATTAACAAGTAGGAAATTAGTTTTATTAATCTCTGCTTCTCCCCGCATTTCATATAAAATTCCCAAATTAATCATCATCCTTATCAGCTTTGATTTGCAAAAAAGCCGAACGCCTTGGCGCAGGAAATGGCCTGCTTTCTCCTTTCAATCCATACCAAAGCACTTCATTAAATTCCAGGTCGGGTACGCCATCTTCTTTTGCCAGGTTAAAATGCTCACTTTTTTCCTGCCATTTGTTTAATGCAATATTTTTCTCGTTGAGGTCTACATTGGGCATTAAGGCTGTAAATGGTTTTGTATTTGGTACCGGACTGAAGCATCTCCATAAGGGTGTAGCTGCAGCATCGAATTGGGTCATTGGTGGCATACCCAATATCAATTCTATGGTTCGGAGAAATGAGGAGCTGGAATACATGGTATGATCAATATAATTTCTCTTCACATATCCGCCTGCAAGGTATGCCGTGCTTCTGTGCGCATCTACATGGTCGGCGCCATTCTGTGCATCATCTTCTACTATCAGCACCACCGATTGTTTCCAGATAGTTGAGTGAGAAAGATGATCAAGGAAAAGACCCACAGCAAAATCGTTATCGGCAACATGCGCATAGGGCGTTGGCCTGCCCTTTCTTAATCCTTCCGTATGGTCATTGCCAAAACGCAGAGAATTAAACTGTGGCACCTGGTTGATAGAGAGCAGAGAATCGAATTCCTTTTTCCATTGGTAGAACCTCGTGGTGTCTTTCACGGCCATATTCCACCCTTCATAAGTTGGACTCATATGGCCTTTCAACGCTGCAATGTTTGCCTTTTCCTTGCTGCCAAATTCACCATAGGAGCGATAGCTTACTCCGTTTCTTTTGCAATGATCCCAAATAAACCCCCCTTTGTTATTGGCGATCTCCCTCATGCCTTCTGCATCGTAAGAACCGCCCCTTCCTCCATAACTCGTCGGCCAGGTTTTTTCCAGGTAATCATTTGCATAGGCACCCATACTCCAGTTGTGGCCGTCAGCACTCACTTCTGCATTTACATAAAAGTTATCAAGCAGCACAAATTCATCTACCAGTTTATGTTGATTGGGCGTGTAATATTTTCCAAAAAACACCAGGCTGCTGTCTCCGTTTCCTCCGGGCACATCTCCTAATACCTGGTCGTAGGTCCGGTTTTCTTTGATAATGTAAAACACATATTTGATGGGTGAACTATCTCCAACTCTTGCAGGTACAGGATTTCCTGCTTCGCCTCCACTGTTCATCTCGCCTATCTTGGTGTAAGGTGTATTTTGATAGACAGCAGCAGAATAAACACCCTGTTGTGCAGGTGAAGGGACAGGGATTATACTCATCGTTCCTTTAAATAAGCCACCGATATATTCCAGTTTTGCAGGACCTGTAGTATCTGCCTGTTGGTAATGTACAGCCTGCCTGAGGTTCATGGGATTAGGGCCGGCAGGGTTTGGCAAAGAAGTAAGTCCTTTTCCATTGGCCACCCAGATCTTTTTGTTTATCACTTTTACATTGGTAGGATACCATCCGGTAGGAATAAAACCTTTGGAAGAAGACTTTCCCGGGGTAGAAACATTAAAAACCGCCAGGCAATTGTTATCTGCATTAGCTACGTATAACGTTTTCTCATCTTTACTAAGCGCAAGTCCGTTGCTGGTGCTACCTGGCAATGCTTCAGGATAAAGCGCTGCATTCAGTGTTTCTATAACTTTAAAATTTTCTGTGCTGATGATGCTTACGCTGTTGTCATCAGCATTGGCCACAAACAAATATTTTCCGTTTTTGCTCAGGCACATTTCATTTGGATGACTGCCAACATTAATCTTGTTAGAAATTTTATTGGCAGCGATGTCATACACCAAAACCGTTTTCGTTCCCCAGCCGCTGAGGTACAATTGCTTTTTATCAGCAGACAAAAGACAGGAATACACTTCAGTTTCCAATAAAATTTTATCAAGTATATTTTTTGTTTTCAGGTCAATGATATACAGTGAATTATTGTCTTTGGTACCTACATATAATTTCCCTGCTGTTTCATCAAGGGCTATTCCTGTAGGGCTTATTGTTTCTTTTTTATTTTCAGTCAGGTAAATGCTGTCGGCCCTTTCCAGTTTGCGGTTCTTTATTTCATACTTCATGATCCGGTTGTCGTTTCCTCCGGAAGCATAAAGGAAATTTTCATTGTTGCTGAAGGCAAGTCCGTACCAGCTTTTTGGAATCATTATTTCATCAAGTAGTGTTTCTCTTTTTGCGTCAAATAATTGTATGGTTTGTGTGCTTTGCCCATTGTTGGTCACAGCGGCATACTTTCCTCTGTTGCTCACTGCAATATTTAGCGGCAGATCTCCAAGTTGCAGTTGTTTACCCACAGGAGTAAGGCGCCAGCCATTAGGTAGATCAACTCTTTTCTCCGCCAGCTCAGCTGCAGACTGCCCAAAGCAAATAATAGAATAAAATACAGTAACAATCAGCAAATAATATTTCATATGCGCATTTATAATTTATGCAAATTTAACCCGAACCGGATGATTAGCTCCCGTGGAATTGAGGGACCGTTTTACCAAACTATTAAATCTGTATCAGTTTTGCAAAATGATATCTCATTTGTCAGAAAGGACTCTAAACATACACTATGATTTGATCTAAAAAAAGCCATCCTTTTTTAGGGGATGGCTTGGGTTTATACTCTTATTTTTGATCTGTATTATTGTTTCACCACTCGCTTCACGCCGATCTCTTTACCCGAACCATCTATCAGCTTGATGATATAAATTCCTGCCGCCATATTGTTCAGGTTTACATCTATCCTGCTATAAGCCATTGCACCTGTTGGCATTTGCCTGTTGTACACGATCTGGCCTGCACTGTTATATATATACACTGTTGCCTGTTCGTTGGTTTGGTTGAAGTAACGGATCTGGAACTGACCCCTGTTAGGATTAGGGTATACAAAGATCTCCGTGGTCTGCAGACTGCCCACTACGAAGTCTGCCGAGGTGCTGGTACAACCAGTTGCGTTTGTATATGTAACACGATAGGTAGCACGGTCATCTATACGGCCGCCACTGAGGATATTACCTGTAACGCCAGGGACTACAACGCCATTCTTAAACCATACAAAAGTTCCACCTGCCTGGTTCGTAATCGCAGTCAGTGTAAAGCCGCTGCCAGGTACCAGTAAGGTCTGGCTGCTGATAATGCTCACCGTTGGAGCAGAAGTCACTGATAGCGTTGCTGTACCAGATGTCACTGAGGTACATAGCCCTATCACCCGTACACGATAATTGTTTGTATTCATGGATATGGTCACATTATTCAGGGTGAGCATTGCTGTCGTAGCTCCGGTTACCGGCACCCATGTTGTTCCGTTGAAACGTTCCCATTGGTACGAGACAGCATTGGTAGCTGTCACACTAAACGTAGCTGTTGATCCCTCACAAACTATTCTGTTTACAGGCTGGCTGGTGATGGCTGGTGGCTGTGCATCATTTACCGTTACAGTAAAGCTGCAGGTTCTTGTGCCACAACTGTTGGTAGCAGTAAGGGTAACAGTAGTTACGCCCACATTAAAGATAGAACCACTTCCTGTACCGGTGCCGCTGCTAATAGTTGCTCCTGTAAAGGTATAGCCCACTGTAGGCACTGGTACTCCTATAACTGTTGACGTATAATTTACTGTAGCTGTACAGGCTCCTGTTGTACCGGTAGTTGTAATATTTCCAGGACATGTGATCGTTAAAGCAGGATTTACTGTAATAGTAAAGGTTCTTGGAGTACCTGAACAATTCAGGTTTGGAGTAACACAGCCAGTAAGTGCCTGAACCTGTGCTGCCGTTAGTGCCCTGTTATATATACGGAATTCATCCAGAAATGCACCAGCCGGCATTCCATCACTGGTAGCATAACCACCAATTTTGAAAGGTCCTGCCCCTGCAATTACAGGTGCTGTTTGAGTAACTGTAGTTACAAGAACACCATCAAGGTATCCTCTAATATTTCCGGCAACATTATCATAAACAAAGGTTGAAGTACGAGAAGTCAACTGCGCTCCTCCCGGTATTATAACATCATTTACCGGACCTCTCAGAATAAGGTTCCCTGCACCAGCAGCACCATTTGCAAAACAACGGAAGCTTCCGGCAGTATTATCTCCAAACAGATAGTTTAAAGCTGTTCCTGGTGTAATATTTCCGGCTTTAAAGGAGATGGTCCAGGAAGTACCGGAGAGATTAGTTGCCCAGCCGGTATTTACAAAATTTGTAGCACTGGATCCACCTGACCCAATTAATGTTCCATCGCAAATAGCTGTTCCGCCCTGTGATAATGCACCGTTAATAGTAGCTGTAGCTGTTCCTGCAGGAGGAGTTAAGGCAAGGTTTGGAACAGAAGTTCCTGTACCATTAAATTTATAATACAATAACTCTGGTTGGAAACCTCCGCCAGAAGGGCCAAAGCTTGGAGTAACTGTAACCGTACTTGTAATTGGAGCTGTAGTAGTATTGGTTGCCGTAAAGGCTGCAATATTACCAGTGCCACTTGCTGCCAGACCTGTCGCGGTATTGTTGTTGGTCCATTCGAAAATAGTGCCCGGCTCTGTACTGGTAAAGGTTACCGGTGCAGTCATCGTACCCACACATACTGTCTGATCCGCCGGTTGTGCCACCGTAGGCGTTGGGTTTACTGTGATAGTAAATGTACTGGAAGTACTGCTGCAGGTTACGCCTGCATTAGTATATGTTGCCTGTACTGTTATAGTTGCTATCATTGGTGTTGTACCGGCATTTACTGCTGTAAATGATGGTATGTTGCCAGTGCCACCGGCCGCAAGACCTATAGAAGTATTGCTGTTGGTCCAGTTGTAAGATAAAGTACCACCAGTTGTTGGACTGCTGAAGTTTACTGCTGTTGTGCTGGCATTGTTACAAACCACCTGGTTGTTCACCGCATTTACTACAGGGGTTGGGTTAACTGTGTAACTAAATGTTCTTGGGGTTCCTGGACAAGCTGAAGCTGCTGCTGCTGTTATGCTTAATGACCAGCCACCTGCAAAGTTTCCTAAATCCCCACCTGCATCATCCATAATATATAATGACCAGGTGCCATTAGCAGTAGTTCCATTGAAAATACTTAATGGCACATTACCTATTGGTGTGGATACTGCTGGTGCAGGCGCTGCAAATGGATCGGCCGTTGTGCCAATATTTGTTGGTTGGTATGTACCTGAACTTATTGCAGTTGTTGGAAGGTTCCCTGTAGCTGCATCATCAAAGGTTAGGTTAGTACCTACCAAATCAGTACCCCCACCGGCATCTGACATGATAACCACATTTTGTCCACCAGGACCTACAAGTAATATATCAATATCAGCCGGGAAGGTATGGTTCATGTTGGTTAAACTAACCGTCACTTTAGAAATTGGACCACCCACACCTGATACAACTATATTGGAAGGATAAGGATTTGCGGGTCCGCTCGTAGTAGGTGTAGCGGGAACTTCTATCAATCCCGTATTGCTAAATGTAGTGGTCACAGGACCAGCTCCGGCAAAAGATGGCGTTACTGTTATGGTTCCTGATACCGGGGCATTACCCGTATTGGTCGCAGTAAACGATGGTATGTTACCCGTTCCGCTGGCTCCAAGACCAATCGTAGCATTAGAATTTGTCCAGTTGAATACTGTATTGGTAGTACCCGTAAATGCTACTGCTGTTGTTGAAGTATTGTTACAAACCACCTGGCTCGCTGGCTGGTCCACTACAGGTACAGGATTCACTGTTATGGTGAAGGTCGTAGCAGCACCCATACACATTACGCCACCCGTTGTACCTGATGGAGTTACTGTAATAGTAGCCACAAGTGGTGTAGAACCCGTGTTAGTTGTAGTGAAGGCCGGTATGTTACCAGTTCCACTTGCTGCCAATCCAATAGCAGGTGTATTGTTCGTCCAGGTATAAGTGTCTGCACCGGTACCAGTAAAGGTTACTACCGTAGTAGATGCACCAGCACACAAGCTCTGGCTAGTTGGCTGGTTAACTACAGGGGTTGGATTGACAGTGTAATTAATTGTTGCAGAAGGTCTGCAAGAAATATCTACCGGTGTTGGAGTTAAAATAGCATAGATAAAATACGTTCCAGCTGTAAGTGACGCTGTTGTTGTTGCAACAGTCCCACCAGATGTTAACCCACTATTAGGTACAGTTGAAATGACCGTTCCTCCAATATAAGGGTTAGCCAGAGCTACTGTAGATTGTTTAAATGTGATACCATAGGTATTACCCATATCTACCAGGCCCGAAGCTGTAAAAGTATTCGTACTTCCAGAACAAGAACCAGCAGCAGGATTTGCAGATAGACCTCCGATTACCGGACAGTTTGAGCAGCCCCCTGGTCCCGAAAGAATAAAATTTGAAGTTGATGAGCAAGTATTTGCAGCAGTAACTGTTACTGAGTAGTTCCCAACAGACAACCCTGTCTGATTCTGTGCTCCCGGAGTTACTCCGGTACCAGTCCATGTAAATGTATATGGACCAGCTGCACCAGACAATGTCATTGTAATTGAACCGTCATTTGAAACACAGGTTGTAGGTTGTACCAGCGTACTGTTTATAACAGCCGGCTCATTTACATTAATAGTACCTGAGGCAGATACTGTTCCACATCCTCCTGTCAATGTAACTGTATAAGGAAATGGACCAGTAACGGTCGGTGTACCACTTATGGTGACAACATTTGCAACCCAGGAACCACTAACACCTGCTGGCAGGCCAGAAAATGTAGCACCGGTTGCACCAGTAGTTGAATAAGAAATATTATTTATCGAAGATCCGATGCATATAGATTGTGCATTTGTTCCTGCAGGTGAGGTTAGCGTAATGGTATTTTCAGGAGTTACTATTACGGATGCCATAATAATGGTACCTGCACAACCTACAGGATACACCGGAGTGATTGTAAAGGTAACAGTAACAGGAGTAGATCCGGAATTTACCAATGTTCCGCTTACGTTTCCTGAACCGCTATTTGCAATTGTACCAGTTATTGCAGGATTATCCCTGGTCCATGTGTATGATGAAGCAGTACCAGAAAATACTATTGTTGAAATAGCTGCACCTGAACAAACTGTCTGAGAAGCTGGTGTAGCTACTGCATCACCAGTAATATTAAATTCGTCAGCACCTAAATCAGGGGTTGTTACATTCCTTGTTTCGTTATCGATGTCATCAGTCACGGATGGTAGTGCAGCGCCGGCATTATTCACAGCACATCCAATTGCAGGGGATGTACTTATGTGCAAATTATTATTGGATAGGAATGGAACAGCAGAAGTAAATGCTATTGATGCGTTATCATTAGTACCTACTGCAGACAGTGTTGAAGAGTATGCAGTAAGAGCTGCCAGACTTGAGTAAAAATTTGTACCTGCACTAGTTCCTGCCTGCCCTGCACCCTGCCTTGCTACATCTGTACCATAATAATATGCATTATTATTCCAGGTAAGATTCATTGAAGAAGTAGCAAAAGAAGGTAAATAAGCCGACACCTGGGCGACTGAAGTTGTTCCTCCTGTTATGTTGTTTGCAAATATATTATTGCGCACATCACATCCTGTAGAAACTGAACTTACTAAAGCAAATGCAGCAGACAACAAACCCGAATTAGAAGTTCCTGATAATGCACCATACATATTCACAGAATTGTGATAAACCTGATGTCCCGTGCCTGCCGCAATCCTAATTCCAAAGACCCCAAAGGTTGTAGAAAATGAAAAGCCCCCAGTCATATTTTGAGAAATATTACTTACGAAGTTATTTTTAATAACGTTGTTATTTCCAGCAGTCACATTGATTCCGTAAGCACCATAGGTAGAAGTACTATTATTGATAATACCTTGTACATTGTTTTTTTGAATAATTGTTCCTCCGCCGGATGCTTCAATGCCATAAACTGCAACAGTGCCTGACGTAGTAATATTAGAAACAGTGTTACCCGAAATGTTATTACCTGAAGCTGTCAAACCGGAAGACTCTCGTATACCGAATGGAGCATTTGAACCAGTTCCGGAATAATTAATATCTGCAACAGTGTTTCCAGAAACAATTGTATTAGATGCACCTGTAGCCATCCAAATACCATGATCATTTTCTGAATCTGTAGCATTAAAATTACCCACAGTATTATTAGAAACAGTAGCTCCATCGGCTCCCTGAACATAGACACCCACTAACCTGATAGCATCTGCTCCGGTATTGTCAATTTTATTTTGTGTAATCAGTAACCCGGAACCATTCCCCGGTGCAACGACATGATTGGTAAATATGGCGATAAAGGCACGGCGGATATCATTGTTTTGAATAGTTACATTGTTGGTGTAGGCGGCTGATCCTGTATTATCTAAAACAACAATAGCAGAACTCGTATTTGCTCCATTCCTGATAATGGTATTTTTTATTGTAAGCGCAGTTACAGGAGTTGTAGTTGCAGAACCAAACCTTACTACCTGCGGACTAGTTGTTGAAATATTTTCAATTGTCAGACTACGATCTGTTCCTCCAGAAAGCGATCCATCAATCATAAATCTACTGGCACCGTTAGTACGGATAAGTGCATTTGTTGCAATCGAACCACTTACGATTCGAGCACCACCACCCGGCTTAAGTGTAATTGTATAATTTCCCGGAGCCTGCTCTGAATAAGCATTTAATGCATTCACGCCTGTTTCAGTGGTGAGGTCTCCCAGTATGTTTACAATTAAGTTGCTCCCTAATACCCTTGAATTTATAGTTTCAAAAACTCCCCCAGGGTTGGTAAGAGACGTATAATCGCAGCCAGAAGGGCAAACTGTTACAGGTCCGGTTAGAAGCGTAGTAATCAAATAACTATTGATAGTCCCTGTTATTGGAAAGGCTGCAGAAGTTAGATTTACACTTGAAGGAGTTGCTGTAAAGTTGCCTGAATTTATTCCAACATTTGGCGAAGAAGCAAGATCCTGTGCAACAACAAAATATTGAATAACATCTCCCGCAATTACAGGGGACTGTAATAAAGAATAATTGATGGTAAAATCAAAAGGAGAAGTTGCATTATCCGCTTCTACAAACTTCCATCCATTATTTCCACTGGTGTTTCCCGCAAAAGTATTGGCATCTCCACTTTTCTTAAAATACAACCTTGGTCTTGTTCCTATACTGGTATTTATTCCCGAAGGGTCAGTAATAGTTGCAAAAGATGAAGTAGTAATGCTGGCACCTACAATTGATTGGCTTAGTGGTGTATATGTGATAGTTGGAGGATTTAAATCGACTGCAACACCATTAAACTCATCTGCTCCAATATCAGGAGTTGAGACATTTCTTGCATTTCCATCATAGTCAATAGTAATTCCTGAAACCGGGATACCACCACTCTCTGCCTGTGTAGTTAAACCATTTACGAGATGTAAGAAATTCGTAGCTGTACCTGTTGCAGGGCCGGTCAGACTTTGGAAGAATACCCCCGGTGTGGATGAAACGGCTTCCGTTACAGACAAGCTCTCTCTTGGCGAAACGAAAGTTTTGAATGAAGCCAATGTCTGATATGCAGTAGTGCCATCAAAATAAAGTGGATTCGCTGCAGATGGTGTACCTGTATAAAATAGATTATTATTTGATGCAGTATTATATGAGGTAAGAACTGCCGATGTCCTTCTTACTGCCGTAGATAAACCGGTACCTGTTGAAGTCGATAAATTCACCAAAATATTATTAATCATTGTAACGCTTGGTGTGGTAGAGGACATAAAAACTGCAGAACTGGCAAAACCAGTTCCGGTACTCGTGCCATTAAGATATACTGTATTATAATATAAATTAATATTCGTACCAACGGTACCACAAAATATACCGGTAAGGTTGAAACCTGTACTTTGTGGAGTACTCAGATTACCGATCAGGTTATTGTAACAATTAAAAGTAGTAGCAATTGAACTTCCCAAATAAATTCCCGAAACTGTTGGTGTAGTTCCGGTTGAACTTAAAGAATGTACCACATTTCTAAAAATTTCTGCGGTTGAATTGTATGCATTGCGAATACCTATTACGGTAGCAGCACCGACACCTGAACTGGTATAATTGAAATTATTGATATTATTTCCACTAAATATTTTTGGGCCTGATGCTGTTATATTATACATACCGTAAATATTATTAGCAGTAGAAGTTCCCGAACCTGTAATTGAAAAATTATTTATATCATTATTGGTAATTGTTTCTATGACTGGTGATGACAAATTATAATACCCATATATTGAAGATGTTGAAGCTCCTGTATTATTGGGAATAATATTATTCGATAAGGTATTTCCATTTATAGTTACAGTGGAAGTACTTGCCCTAAAACAATATAGTATTCCAAAATTATTTGCTACAACATTACCTGAAATTGTATTTGAAGTTGCATTAAAATTAGTTGAAGCACTCTGATTATATATGCCATAAAATACACATGAAGTTGCTGTACCAGCTTGACCCACAGTATTGTTGATAACCTGATTGGAATTTGTATTTACAGTAGCCGCGGTTGCGGACGTGCTTATACTGAATAAAGTAGCTGAAGTGGCAGTAGAATAGGTACAGTTTTGAATCAGGTTATTATTGATATTCACAGTATTCGCTGCAGCTGTTGACCCAATAGAATTATCTATACCATATGCTGCACTTGTAGTACCACCTCCGTTTATAGTAATCGTATTGTTACTGATAGTCACATTGGCACTAACTCCATTTTGTGCGTAAATCCCTCGTACTATAGCTGCATGATTTACCCCTGATCCATTATTATTATTAATATTATTGAACTGCACATTAAGGCTCCATTGAAAATTTCCTCTTACACCTGCAGACGCACTGGTAATACCACCGCCACCAAAATTCAATATTGTATTTCCTGTAGAAACTGCATTTCCTCCAACATCATTTCCTAAGTCACCTAAAAATGTTGTAGCCACCGGTGCTGGTCCTGCACCCGCAGTGGCTGCAAAGCCCGATATACCAATACCTATATTTCCTCCATTTGTTGTATTAGAATAAAACTTATTGCCTGAATTTGTTCCGTTTGTTGCTAAAGTTCCCCCATTGGTAGGGGTTAAAGCTGTAACCGCAGCAGTGGCGGTAGCGTTTACTGCAGCAATAGCTACAGAACCTTCAAACATAGGACCCGCAGCTGCCGCATTATTCACCCGCTGCATATTGAAAATACAATTCCTGATCGTATTGTTATTACAACCATCATTTGCACTTAACTTAAATAAGCCAATGCCAAATTCCATTGTTGCCGGGTTAGTAATATTACCATCTGTAAATGTCAATCCATCAATTGTAATGTGATCGGCACCTGTTAATTTCAGGATTCCATCAGGGGCAGCACTTGCAGGTGTTGCAGTACCTACACCAGCATTTAATGTTACTGTACCTCCTGACTTTACAATCGTAATAGTATTTGTAGCACTAAGCACCGGGTTTAGGGTAGCGCTACCTATAGTCAAACCTGTTGGGGGCGCAGTTTCAGAAGAACCCGCTGCAAGTGTAAATGTCACAGGACCAGTCATTGCTGTAGTGGCATTTAGTGCATTTAGTGCATTCGTCAGGCTAGTGTAAGAAGCTGCGAGGTTCGGAGTTGTGTTTGTTGGGTTTGTAACAGTTACGCCTATTTGCGCATAAGAAATAGCCGCACACATTACTGTAAGCAACAGCAGGTAAATTTTTTTCATAAACAGAGTTTAATAGTTTGTTTGGGTGGGGGTGGCTTTTTTAAACCGGATGGGAAGTTATTTATTTTTTTAATCCATTAACATATTTTTCTAATATTTATTTTTTTTAATACTATTTTGGCTTGTTTCTTAAGTTTATGTTTACCATTAAAATCTTAATTACTTTCAACATAAAAAGGCGATCCTTTTTTAGGGAAAACTTTAATTTAGTCAACTAAACTTTGTTTTTGTAATTGCTTGGGCTGTTTAGCAATGGGTAAATGGCAAAAGGATTAACGGAAGAAATTTTTGTTCCCGCTGCTCCTGATTTTATCTCAGGTTTAGTTTGCTTTTTGATTTATAAGTAAAATTCACCCAAGTAAAAATCCTCTGATCATGCAAAGCCGGGGAGGTCATTAAAGCAAAGGAAAAAAATAACAAATTCTACCTTGTTAAGGCAAAGGGGAGTTGCACCAAATATATTTATTGATTAAATAATGAAGAGGATTTTTCTGTATAATCTAAGTATGATACCTTTTTCGAAAGTGTACCAATAAAACCGATCCAGCGAAAGTTTAGTAGTTGCTAAAACTGGTGATTAATAAATTAAGTTTCCAGTTCATTTACAATGGAGATTATTAAATGATGGAAAAAACATCTTAGTATTATTCGAGTTAAGAGTAATTCGAATACATTTTTTAAAATAATTACAATTTAAACATAATAATCAGTGGTCCTGATTTAGCTGATAATGTTACATATAGATAAGAAAAAATGAAATGTCTTGAAAAAAAGACGGCTGAAATTTTTAATAAATTGGAGGACTAGAAAAGAAGCTTACGTAATGACGACTTTGAATTGGTTAAAAAATGAAACGGGAGCAAGAATACTCCCGTTTTCTACCCTAATAAAACCCTAAACCTGAAAATCTTTATAGCGAAACTAAACCTTGTTCGCTTACATATAATTGTTTTTGTTTTATACCATCAGCTAATTTAATTTTCACTGCATAGTATGGGGCAATTCCCGGAAGCTCAACTCTATTAGCCTCCTCAATAATGGAACCAGAATATTTTGCCTGGATCCCAGCTACTACTTTTTCCGGTACAAGATCGTTTTTATACAATGTACGGCTGTTCATTATATCACCGTTGCCATTATACTCAATAGTTTGCTTTTCACCATTTTCTAACTCCTGGGTTACCATGTAATTACCTACTGAAGTTTTTGCCCAAACAGCTGTGGTAGATTCAGGATAATTAGCGGCATAAGCGTCTTTAACTAATTGAGGTACAGTAACCTTTGCTGTAGCCTTAGTTTTAGTAGCTTTTGACTTCTGCGCAAAACTAATGCTAGTTACACAAACTAATGCTAAAATCATAACAAATAACTTCTTCATAGAAAAAAATTTAAGTTTTTTTTTAAATACTCTTTATTGAGACGTTTAAACCTGAAAAAACAACAACAAATCTTGATTATTTGTCGATCGTTGTTTTCTTAATAGATAAATCATTTAATCGTTGGATTTATTGAAATATCTATCCCTGCAATAAAACGTCCGTGTGTTATAAATTTCAAATATCTAATAATGTAAATGGCAACTTTGCGATTTCGACCTGCTCTTTTC
>JBBQYS010000064.1:0-17700 GCA_038208485.1 Chitinophagales bacterium | reverse complement strand
ATGCCTGCGGCATAGGGGCAGCCACAGATAGTACGGATTGGCACAGATATTTTGCCTGAGGCAAAAGGGTTGTCCACGACTTGCACAAATTTGCACGAAGGAATTTTGGACACAAAGTAGTTGCCTGCGGCAATGGGTTAGCCACAGATAAAACGGATTGGCACAGATATTTGCCTGCGGCAAAAGGGTTGTCCACGAATTGCACAAATTTGCACGAAGGAATTTTGGACACGAATCGCAGATCCCGAAAAGAGGGAGGCACAAAAAAAATGAGCACAAAGGTAGTTGCAAGCGACAAAGGGTTAGCCACAGATAGCACGGATTGGCACAGATATTTTGCCTGAGGCAAAAGGGTTGTCCACGAATTGCACAAATTTGCACGAAGGAATTTTGGACACGAATCGCAGATCCCGAAAAGAGGGATGTACAAAAAAAATGAGCACAAACGCAGTTTCAAGCGACAAAGGGCTAGCCACAGATAGCACGGATTGGCACAGATATTTTGCCTGCGGCAAAAGGGTTGTCCACGAATTGCACAAATTTGCACGAAGGAATTTTTGCCACAAAGTAGTTGCCTGCGGCAAAGGGTTAGCCACAGATAACAAAGATTTTCACGGATGGATGGAGGATAATATGATCCACTTCCTGAATACTGTTTCTTATATTCTTGTGGTTTTAAGCGTCCTGAGTCTCTCATCTCCAGGTCTAAAGTCTAAGTACTAAAGTCTTCCGATCTCTCGTCTCCAGGTCTAAAAGTCTAAGTACTATGTACTCAGTACTATGTACTCTTCTTCAGCATCCTTCTCACGTCGATGTAATCAAGGAAGTAGAGAAATTTTACTGAAATATTATTGTTCTGATCAGCGGTAAAAGTGTTTGTGAAATTTTTGAAGTATTCATACCGGGTATCTTTTCCAAAATCTGTAATCGCATTTTTCCACACAATATTTAAAAAACTTCCGGGTGCTACCTGCCAGGTGTATACCATGTCTACATTAAACAGGTTTACATTAAAATTTTTATTTTGGTTGTAGCTGTTATTTTCACCCAGGTCTCCGTTCTCTTGCAAAGTATAAAACTGGTTTACTTTTACCTGGCTCCAGTAATGCCTTACTGCCAGGTTAATGCCCATTTTATTATTGAAACTATATTTTGCCGTCAGGTCATTCACAGAAGTTTTGCGCAGCCTTTTACTAAAAATAACCTCATCGTTCTGCACTGCAGCAAAGCCAAGGTTATTGTCAAATACATCAAAAGTGAAATTGGTACGCAGAGAAAATTTAGAACTAAACCGATACCTCTGGCCTACCCCGAGATATATTTGATTACCGTCATACTTCCTATAAACCACACCACGTATTGCAGCATCAGCAAAATATTTTTTTGCATCGTTACTCCTAAAAAATGAACTCCACCTGATTCCGCCTACGTTATTGAACACCCTTCCCCTGATTCTTGGTTCATAAAAATCATGACCATCTGCTATATAGCCTGTACTTCCTCCGACCCGCCAGAGATTTTTTAGCTGGCTGTTAAAGTTGATTTGGGTACTGAATGCCTGGTAAGCACCATCTGTAAAACGATGGCTCATAAAAGCGCTTGAATTCAGGAACAGGTTATTGAAAATTTTATTTGGCTTTACCCATTTATACCCCATATTAAAGTTATGGTCAAGAAAATTATTGTTGTACAATAAACCAAGATCATTGTTATCAAATTTATCATCAGTAAGTTCCTGGAAAATGGAAGAAGTAAACCTGCCATTATTTTTAGAAACCCTGATAAAATGTGTATACCCTGTTTGAGTAGATTGAGAAGAGATCAGGTTACTTATAGCAAACTTTCCTGAAAGCCTGTAACTGTTAGATTTTGTATTCAAATCGTAAACTGCTGCAGATACAACTGCATCATAATCACTACCCGATCTAAGCACACTTGTATTGATGAGCGAAACAGATGAATTATTTTTTAAGGTTTGATCTGCCACCACAATATTATAATTGGTGAGACTACTGGTTTGTATCCTACGTGTTGTGTTTAAAGTATCGTTCTCTATCACAGCATACATAGGCTGAGTAACGGCATTAAAAAAACCTAAACCCAGCCCACTTTGATTTCGTCCACTCAGTTTTGTAGCATTAAGCAATTTTGTCTCAGTAGGATTGTTGATGATTACCTCATTATTTTTTAACTGGTCTCTAATATCATTTTTGTGCAAAGGCTCTTCTCCTATCCGGCGGCTATAAAATAAATTTCCTTTACTAAAAAGTTCCAGTCCTTCAGTAAAGAAAGGGCGGTTTTCATTGTACACAACTTCAAAAGGAGACAGGTTCAGTATTTGCCTGTCACTCTGCACCTGCCCGAAATCTGGCACCAAAGTCATATCAAGGGTATAATTCTGGTTGATGCCATACTTCAGGTCCATACCACCATTTATAGATTGCGTTGTATTTTTTACTCCTGCCCGGTTATGTGGGTAATGATTTACGTAAGCACTTACATAAGGGGAAAAAGATAGGCGTAGTGGTGGTTTGATGTCGGAAATACCTGTCCATAAACCTTCCTGGTTTACAAAGCCATTTACAGTTGGGCTTACCGGGCTCCAGAAGAGCTGCTGACTAAGTTTGTTTCTTCTGCGGCTAATCTGTAATCCCCAGAGTGTGGTATTACTGCTAAACCTTAATGCTGCATATGGGATGCGCATCTCAAAGGTCCAGCCATCACTCACAATTTTTGCTTCGCTAAACCATACTGCATTCCAGCTTTCATCTTCTCCGTTTGTGTTACTATACTTCGCATCAAATTGCTCACCGAGTGGCGTTACATAAAAACCGGTAGCATTAATTTTATCATAATAGGTATCAAAGATCACCCCCACAAAATCATTAACGCCTACCACATCTCTTCCCACAAGTTCCCTTTGCACACTATCACTAGTTCTCTCGTGGCAATAACCTCCAACATAGATGGCATCATTGTCATAGAGGATCTTTATTTCCGTTCGTGTTTCGTATTGTTCTACTCTTCCGGGATTCGGTTTTTGTTCTACAAAATTTGTCGCCAATGGCGCAAGGATCCAGGCCTCGTCATTTAATACTCCATCCACTTTTATAGAACCTTCTAATCTAACAGCAGGTAACTTCCGCAGGGCTGTATCACGGTTTTGACAAAAAGCTTCATTTCCGACCACATTGAAAATCAGCAAGAAAAAAACTGTATAAAAAATAGTAAACTTAAAAATAACCTTATTCATAACTGCGCAAAACTAAAAAAATGAAAACTGCGTTGGCTTACCGTTTATATAAAAGAATGTTATGATTTTTTAGGAAGCCTTTTTCCAAACAAAAACTGGTAAAGTTCTCTTAATTGATCAATCATTAGTCAATGTAGAAAATTTTACGCTCCCGTTTCTTTTTGCAATTGGTTTTACTGAACTAAATGAGTTAATTGCTACTGGTATGTTATTTGTCGGTGGTTAAGCTATTGATTAACATTAAATAATAAACGCAATGGAAAAAAAACCAAAAGCCAGCCCGACTGCTAATAATGCAGCAGCTGCTGCTGACAAAAAATCTACCACAGCCCAGGTAAAGACTGTAGAAAATAAAAAAACTGAAACTGCTGACGAAAAAGAAAAAAAGAAAAAAGCTACACCAATAGAACCTTATAAAGGAAATTCAAAACTGCAAGACCGAACCAGGCTTACAGCTTCAGGCATGAAAGGAGAATAGCTGAAATAATTTGAATCACATCTTAATATGTTTCAATCATGGCGAAATCATCACGAACAGCACCGGCGAATTCTTTAGTGAAAGAAGGTAAAGAGACCGACATAGTAACACCGAATAAAAAAGGCAAGGAAACCAAAGTTCCACCAAAGCCCGACAATAAAAAAGGGACTGCTGCTAAAGCAAATCCCTGAGAATTTTATTTTGTGAACAACCTTAGTCCTTACAGAAAAAGGTCACTCCATAACTGTGCGCCTGGTACAACAGAATATTTTTCAAAATCAGTCGTGCCAGCATCTTTCAGCACATATTCATCTACAAAGCTGTTACCGGTACATACATCAGAAGGTTGAGATAATATGTAATGAGCGGCATCTGCAACTATATCAGTAGTGCGGCTCATCTGCATTAATTTTTCTCCACCAAGCAGGTTTTTTACTGCCGCGGTTGCTATTGTTGTTCTCGGCCACAAAGTATTGGCAGCGATTTTATCTTGTTTCAATTCTACAGCAAGACCCAGAGCAACCATGCTCATGTTGAGCTTGCTCATGGTATAGGCTACGTGGGCGCCAAGAAACTTTGGATCCAGCGTAATAGGCGGTGATAAGTTCAGGATATGCGCATTAGTAGATTTTTTCATATGCGGAATACAGGTTTTGCACATCATAAATGTTCCTCTTACGTTTATGTCAAACATGAGATCGTACATCTTTGGAGTTACCTGCTGTGTATTGGCAAGTGATATCGCAGATGCATTATTGATGAGTATATCTACCCCGCCAAATTTTTCTACAGCAGCATTTACCATAGCTTCCACTTGCTCATCATTTCTTATATCACATTGAAAAGGTAGTGCTTTACCACCGGCTGCTTCTATTTCTTCTGCGGCAGAGAAGATAGTACCGCCAAGTTTGGGATGTTCTTCTACACTTTTAGCTGCTATAACTATATTGGCTCCTTCAGCAGCCAACTTCAGGGCTATTGCTTTGCCTATACCCCGGCTGGCTCCGGAAATGATCACTGTTTTGTTACTGAAAGACATATATAATGTTTGTTTAAACTTTTCTTTTGAAAAACGCCTTATTTGTACTTTTATTGCTTTTTTGTTTGCTTAAGGAGGGCTACTATTGGGAATGGAGCAAGTTATATCAAAAAAATCATATCACTAAAACTTCTATATTCTTTCAAACAGGGAAATAAAAAACCTGGTAGTTTCTAAGAAAAACAGGAACTACCAGGTGATAAAACATTTACAAAAAATCTAACCCAGGTGTGCCTCTGCTGTAATCTTTGTATTGTATAATTTTGAAATGGGGCAATTTTCTTTTGCATTTGTAATTGCCTTATCGAAAGCTTCTTTGTCTATACCAGGGATACTTGCCTGTACCGTAAGATGTGAGGAAACTATTTCACCATTTTGGAAATCAATATCACATTTTGTATCAATTGAAGTTGCAGTAAACCCTGTCTCTGCCAAAATAAAACTAAGCTTCATTGTAAAACAACCTGCATGTGCTGCTGCCACAAGTTCCTCAGGGTTTGTGCCTGATGCCTGCTCAAAGCGGCTGGTGTAGGCATAATGCACATCGTTCATCACACCACTTTCGGTGCTGATCTTTCCATTTCCTGTTTTTCCGTCTCCTGTCCAAAATGCTTTTGCAAAACGTACCATAAGATTAATAATTTTTTTGTGATAATGAATGTGCACTATACTACAACAATTTAACCAAAATTCACATATATACTTAATGACAGTTTTGGCAAAGGCCTTCGATGATCATAGAAGATTTTGTAAGCTTGAATCCTTTGGGAAGCTTCACTGCCGGTACAGTTACTTCTTCTATGCAGGTAGTATGGTCGCAATTCGTACACAAAAAATGTACATGATCGTGTTGGTGCTTGCCTGTACTACATTCATCCCCACAGAGGGCATATAGTAAAGTATTATCCGTATTTGGTATGAGGTGTACAAGGCCTTTGTCCAGGAAAGTTTGCAGGGTACGATACACGGTCACCCTGTCCAGGTTGGTCCGGGTTTTTTTTTCTATATCCGACTGAGACAATGCTCCCTTTGCTTTTAAAAAAAGCTGAAGAATTATTTTTCGATTCTCAGTAATACTGAGGTCATGATTTTTTAATAAGCTAATATCCATATTAAATTGATTATCCGGGATTATTACTAAATCCATTCATAAAGCGCTTAGTGGTTATCTTTTCTTTGAGCAACCCTTTTATATCGCTGAGCAATTTTTGCACTTCATCTTCTATTAATCCATCATAAACGCCTCTAACCCTGCCTTGATTGTCTACCAGGGAAAAAAACTGTGTGTGTATAAACTGGTCTTTGATCAATTGCGTACTATCAGGTTTTCCATCATCTATCATATAACCCTGGCGGGCGATGCTGTACAAAGCTTGCTTCTCCCCAGTAAGAAAATGCCAGTTGGTATTTTTAGCACTGGTATCAGACACTTGTTCTATACTATACTCACCTCCGGATTTTTGTTTCAATAAACCATTAACCATTTTTAGTTCATACTTTTTCAACACCTCCACACTATCAACTTCGGGCATACAGGTATGTGACAAGATCATAAAATTGTCTTCATCTTTATATTCATCCCAGACCCTGCGCATGTTAGCATTCATCCGTGGACAAATACCGGCGCAGGTCGTAAAAAAATATTCAGCAACATACACTTTTCCTTCAGTGTTTCTGTTGCTTATCGTTTTACCATCCTGGTTAGTAAAGCTAAATTCTCCCACGGACTGATTTATAACGGCAAGTTTAGAGGCAGAAAAGTCGTGGTCATTAAAAACAAAAGCATAAAAAACAGTAAGTAAAATGGCAAAAAAACCAACGTATATCAGGATCCCTTTCTTCATAATTCTTCTAATTAAAAAACTTTGCAAATCTACAACACAAAACTGATGGGCAAGGTTAATTCAAATATAAAGACTCACATAAATGCAACATTATTGCAATTCTGTTTATCTTTGCAGACAATGAAGTTTAAAGCAAACTGGGATAACCTTGGCATCATCACCTCTTTAGCATGCGCTATTCATTGTGCTATTCTTCCACTTATGCTTACCAGCCTGCCTTTGTTCGGAATTAATATTATCCATAACCTATATTTTGAGTGGCTGATGATCTCAATTGCTTTTGCCGTAGGTATTTATGCTTTGTATCATGGTTATATTACACACCACCGATCTTCTACACCAGTCTGGCTTTTTTCTGTAGGAATGCTTTTTCTTATAACCAAACAGGTATTTCCTGCTTATGAATTATGGTTGCTGATACCTGCAGTGGTACTTATAATCTCAGCACATTATATGAACTATAAGCTTTGCCGGAAAAGCAAATGCAGGTCGCCGCATCATGCGCATTAGGAAGGGTTGGGAGGGATTGAAGAGTTTGTTTAGAGTTGTTGAGCATTGTTTAAACTAGTAAAAAAATACTAAAATACCAGTAATTCCAGAGGTATGTCTTGTCCTGAAATAGGGTTTGTCAGTAGAATTATACTACTTACTTCTATTTTCCGGGCACCTCAAAAACTTCTCTTGGCAAAATTTCCTAACTTGTTGTGTTATAAAGAAGATACCGGTCTTATTGAGGAACTTCGATTATTTATAACTTTATTTCGTGAAACATGAGAATCCTTTTTTCTTTCCTTATTATTTTTTCCTGCTTTGGAGTTTTTGCGCAAAAAGCTCCTGAAAAATATATTAGTGCTACATTAGAGCAGCAAACCAATGCCTGGAATAAAGGTGATCTTGCAGCTTTTATGGAACCTTACTGGCATAATGATTCGCTCAGGTTTATAGGAAAATCCGGAATCACTTATGGCTGGCAACAGACATTAGACAATTACAAAAAAAATTATCCTACTCCCGAAGCAATGGGAACACTGGATTTTACGATTATAAAATTAGAAAAACTTTCAGGGCAATATTATTCTGTAATCGGGAAATGGCACCTTGCCAGAACTATCGGAGATCTGCAGGGATATTTTACTTTACTCTGGAAAAAAATAAACGGTAAGTGGGTCATTGTGCAGGACCATAGCAGCTAAAGATCTTTGTCCTTTTGGGCAAACCGGTTCCATTTTCTTACTACGTACCTCAGCAGGAATAAAAAGCTCACTAACGCAAAGGCATAATAAACAAAGTTTTTCCAGGTAGGAGCTCCTTCATAAAAAGCATAGTTCAGGTAGATGCCAATAAAAATATTCAGCATCATCCATAATAAAATAATGGAGATCGTGTTTGCTATCAGTACCAGGTAGCTCTGAATATTTCCTGCCATAACTATTGTATTTTCATTTGTTCAAAATCGCCCCAGCTTCCGCTAAATGCATTGAAATCTACGGTGGCATTAATTCCATTCACCCTGCCAGTTTCACTATGCTGCCACATCAGCCAATCCCTTTCTATCCTCGGTTTTTCTCCTGCAAAATAATGGGCTACCCACAATGGATATTCATCAAATTTGCCGGCAAGGTAAGTATTATAGAAATGTACATTGGTATAGATAATAGGTTTTACATTATAGGCTTCCTCCACTGCATTCAACCAAGCTGCTACTTCTTTTTGAATGACAGCTGGTGATCTGCCATACGTTTTTTCTACATCCAGCACAGGTGGAAGGTCTCCGGTTTCCAGTTGCACAATCTGTATAAAATTCTTTGCCTGCACTTTACCCTCTTTATTGGCAGTAAAAAAATGATAGGCACCCCTGGCCATTCCGGCTTCCTTTGCCTTTACCCAGTTGCGGTGAAAAAGCGGATCTACATTTACTCCACCTTCAGTTGCCTTTATATAAGCAAACTCTAAGTTGATGCCGGCATCCTGCATGGCTTTTACCTGCTTCCAGTTTATGTTTTTTTGATATCTGCTTACATCAATCCCATGTATGCTATAGCGTGAGGGCAAGGAAATACCAAACCCCTTATATAGAATAAAGGGTGGCCGAAAAATATAAGCAGTGATAAAATAAATACTGACAGCAATAACAGCCAGGATGAAAATGAGCTTAAAAAAATATCCCCGGCTTTTCTTTTTTCTGCGTCTTTTGGTAATCATGGAAAATAATAGCTGCACATTTTCTGCTGCATGGCAAAAATAATCAAGCCACAAAGAAACACACCTGTTTTATTTTTGCTGAAGGAAAACTACTTAATAACCTGCCGGGTAATCTTTTCATCTCCTACAAAAAACTGCAGACTGTATTGGCCCCTGGCCCAGGTAGCAGTAGGTATCTGAAAATACTCCGCACCATTTACAAGTGTAATTTTCCTGCTGTACATCACCTGGCCCGCTGCATTAAAAATTCTCAGGCTGGCATCTGCTGCATTAAAATCATGCAGGTAAACCGTAAGCGGTCCTGTGGCAGGATTTGGAAATACTTCAGCAACACCATTTCCGGTATTTGTACTAGGTAGTTTCCTGGAGGTATTGTTCTTACTGATGAGCCAATATTCCGGATCTACCAATACTGTGTCTGCAACAAAACCGAGGTCTTCAAGAAACAACTGGTCGTTTTGGGTATTCTGTACAATGATCGTTTTTTGTTGTGTTGCATTTTTAAACAACAAAGGAACCGGCATATCAAAAAATGGAACCGAGCTATGACTCGTGGTCTGGTTTATTTTTATACTTACCTTCTGGCTGCCCACAGAAGAAAAACTTACATGATAGCTGGGATAACCCTGTCCCTCATACCATTGTTTAAAAAACTTTGTAAGGTTCTTTCCGCTCACCTGCTCCAGTATTCTTTTCAGGTCCGCTGTTTTCACATAATTATATTCCAGGGTCGGATCTGACATATAAGCTTTCATGGCAGCAAAGAAATCCTGATCGCCTAAAACAAAACGAAGCATATTTACCAGGTAAGAACCTTTGTTGTAACTCAACCTTCCATTAAAAATTCGATTCACATTTAAGGTGTCAATTACTTTCACACTACCATCAGGTTGGGAGGTAATATTGCCTACCACATTTTTTCTTTTTTCTGTAATAGTTGCCGGGTATTTATCTTCCATATAGAAAGCCGCCAGGTAAGTGGCAAAACCTTCATTCAGCCATATATCTTCCCAGCTGTTGGTCGTTAGTTTATTTCCAAACCATTGGTGGCCAAGTTCATGTGCCATGAGTGATTCATCGGGGTAGACAATAAAAGTTGAAGTCTGGTGTTCCATTCCTCCTCCCCAGCCAAACTGCACATGACCATATTTTTCCTTAATAAATGGATAAGGTCCAAAATTCTCGTGAAATAGTTTCATAGCATTCAGTACATTGGGTGTGCTACTGGTAAATGCTGCCAGTGTCTCCGGGTAGCAGTAAGTAAGCATAGGAAGATTTACATTTCCCAGCTGCACCGATGAATTGAATACTGTATAATTAGTTACTGCAAAGCAGATTAGGTAAGAAGTGATAGGATAACGGTGCTTCCAATGGGAAATAATATTCGTGCCGTTATCAGTAATGGTTTCACTTTGCAACATACCATTACTTGCTCCCTTATATGCCACCGGGTTTTTGATGTACACATCCAGCGAGTCTGCTTTGTCACCAAGGTTTGTTTTACATGGCCACCAGTCGCTGCTACCATAGGGTTCGCTCAGGCTCCAGGCCACAGGTACTCCATTGTGCGTGTGATTAATGAAGGACCCAAAACCTGTATTGTCGGGCACCCCATGATAATATATTGTAATGGAATCTAAAGCATTGGCTGCCAGAGGTTGGGCAAAATTTACCTGCAATGCCTTGTCAGGGCGGGAGAAACTGAGTGGGGTTCCACGTCTTTTTATACTATCTGTTATAAGTGAATTTGCCAGATCAAGCGTGATAGTTGGAGCAGAAGCAGTTGGTACAAAATACATAGTAACCACGCCGTTAATATATCTTACGGCCGGATCTACCTGCCAGAAACAACGGTAATATTTTACATCATAGTTGTCAGAAGCCATACTTCTGTTGGTAGTATTGATAAAAGATGCAGCGGCGTTTCGCTCCATCTCCTGTATTTGCTGGAGCTTATCGTTGCACAAAGGCTGTTGCGCCGCTGCTTTTACAGAAACTAAAAAAAGCAGAATGTATAAATACCGCATAATATTTTATTTAAAGAAATGAGTGGCCGGTAGAGCGTACAGTTTAAAATACGGATAAAGTATGATCAGAGATTATTTAAAGCCGCAAAATACACACTGGCTAAAAAGATAAACGTAATTATTTATTTAAAATTTTGTCCAGCTCCTGGCGGTAGCTGTTTATCACTATCTCTTTATTAAACAGGCGGGAAACCCTTTTCCGGGCATTGATCCCCATTTGTTCTCTTTCAGCACGGGAAAGCCTGATCATTTGCTTCATTTTTTCCGCAAGGTCAGCTGCATTTTTTACTTCGCAAAGAAAACCGGTAATTCCATCATCAATGATTTCCTTGCAACCCGTAACATTACTGGCAATGCAGGGTTTTTGCATACTTGCAGCCTCCAGCAATACATTGCTCATTCCTTCCCTATACGAAGGCAGCACTATACAATCGGCTGCCGCTATGCGGGGGCGAACATCATGTACTGCACCCAGGTATTCTACAATGCCCTGGCTGCTCCATTCTTCAATATCGCCTTCAGTAATTATATTATCCTTAAGGTTTTGGTTGTAATACGGACCTACCACCTGGCATTTTACATGGCTGTATTCATTATTAAGTTTTCTGGCAGCTTCCACAAATTCCAAAATTCCTTTATCCTTTATTAACCTGCTAATGAAAAGAAAAGTAAAATTTTCCTTTTCAACAATTTCTTCTTCTGCAGGAGAAAAATAATTGATGTCTACCCCGGATCCAGGAATCAATTTGGCCTGGTCCTGTTTTACATAACCATTCCGCAAAAAAATCTGGCAGTCATCTTCATTTTGAAAATAAACTACATTCGTTTTGCGCAACATTCCTTTATATAAAGTTCTGGCCACTTTATACGCAATAGAATTGCTCTTTTCCAGCGGTCCTATTCCTGTAATATTAGTTATAGTTGGGATTTTCAATTGCCGTGTAACCAGGTTCCCCCAGATGGCCGGACGCATGGTAAAAGTCAGGCATACATCAGCTTTATATTCCCTTAAGGCTTTCTTTATATTCCTGATATATTTAGTAACATGAAGTGGATTAGTATTACTTGACCCTACATTTATTACCTGGAAACCACGTGCTTTTGCCAGCAAAAATTCTTCATCCGTACCGGTGGATAAAATAAAAACATTATAGTTGCTTTCCATCAATACCTCTATCAGCCTGCGACGCACTGTGTTGGCAGAAATGATGTGATTTTCTATGATGGCAATATTCTTAACCATTGTTGTATCTAAAAAGGATTGGTTTTTTTTCACTGTAAGTAAACGTTTTTATACCATATTTCCATGCTCATAAGGGTCCAAAGCATCTTTGCACGTTTTTCTGCCGGGACTTTTATACTGTTCTGCAATAGTTGTGCTATAAATTTTTGATCCAAAAATTTTCTGCTCAGGGCATTTGGATCCTCCAGATAATCTCCGATCAAATGGCTTAATTCTCCTTCTACCCAATTCTTTAACGGTATCTCAAATCCTCTTTTAGGTTGATTTTTCAGGTCGGGAGGTAGATACTTTCCTGCTAAACTACGAAGCAGGTATTTTGTAGTACTACCGTTTATTTTCATACTGTCAGAAAGGCCCGGTGCATATTCAAGTAATTCTTTGCTCAGGAAAGGGCTGCGTCCTTCCAGCGAATGGGCCATGTTTGCGATATCCATTTTCACCAGCAGGTCGCTGAAAAGATTGATCTTAAAATCAAGACACATTACTTTGCTCAAACCGCTGATGTCCTGGTTTGTAATTGTTTCAAACTCCCGGCGCATATCTGCCAGGTAATTTTCATTAGCTCCTGCAATAATATTTTTTTCGAAATCCTCGAAAATATCCACCCCGGCAGAGAGATAGAGTTCCAGGTTCTT
Source organism: Chitinophagales bacterium (assembly GCA_038208485.1). Lineage (GTDB taxonomy): Bacteria > Bacteroidota > Bacteroidia > Chitinophagales > Chitinophagaceae > Ferruginibacter. Next base: position 4,979 of record JBBQYS010000064.1, on the reverse strand, counting down.
CCTGGATGCAAAGGATAAAAGCCGGTATATATAATTGTATTTCGATTTTTTGTTGGCTGGCTGAGGCATGAGCGCCACACTCGCTGAGGCTGCATTTTTGAGCAGTGCGGGAGATTTGAAGAAATCATATTTCGCAAAAGGCACATACCTTCTATAACCGCCAAACAGTTCATCTGCACCATCTCCATTCAAAATAACGGTTACATATTTTTTAGCCTCTCGGCTTACATAATAACTGGGTACGGCTGAGCTATCAAAAAATGGTTCACCATAATTGCTGATGATATTTTCCAGGTCAGTCTTCAGGTGGTCGAAAGAAATATTTATTTCAGTATGCTGTGTCTGGTATTTTTCTGCAACCTGTTTTGCCAATGGGGCTTCATCATACTCGCCGGCAAATGAAACGGTGAAGGTTTTAAGTTTACCGGTATACTCACTTGCAATTGCTGTAACCAGCCCGCTGTCTATTCCGCCACTAAGAAAACTCCCTACTTCCAGGTCGCTGCTAAGCATGCGTCTTTTTACAGCCTTGTGCAGCAGTTCATCTGTTTTCCTAATGGCTACAGTTTCCTCATCATTATTTTTTGTAGCATAAGCATTATTTATATCCCACCATTTTGTCTCTGTTTGTTCCAGTGTATTACAATCTATAAACTGGTAAGTACCGGCTTGTAATTCTTCTACATTTATATAAGGGGTATGTCTGCCATAGAAAGAACCTGAGCGCAGGTAAGTAAGGAAATGTGCATCATTCATTTGCAGCGGCAGTTGGCTTCGCAGGCAGTTTAACTCACTGGCAAATAAAATTTTCTCAGCATCTTTATAAATGTATAAGGGCTTTTTCCCGGCACGGTCACGGGCGAGAAATATTTTTTTCTCTTCACTGTCATAAATTGCCAATGCAAACATTCCATCTGTTTCTTGCAGAAAAGCCGGACCGAGTTGCTCAAACAATAAAAGAATGGTTTCGGTATCAGATGATGAAGTAGCTTTTAGTTGGAATTTTTCTCTTAGCTCCAGGTGATTATATATCTCACCATTAAAAATGATGGAATACCTGCCGTAATGCATGGGTTGTTTCCCTCCCTGCAGGTCTACAATGGATAAACGGAGGTGATATAGGTCAACGTTTTCGCTGGTATACCCATGCTGCTCATCAGGCCCACGATGGCCCATAACCTTATTTATTTTTTCGTAATCCAGTTTTCGGTTCACAGAACCCGCTATACCACACATGCATTTATCATTAGTAATAAAAAAGAAAACGGCAAAGAAACGATATAAAGCTGAGACTTAAATATGATCTGCTGGTCTTGAGAGCATCTTTCCCTGCATTAAATTAAAATGAACTAATGACTGTATATGATTTTCATACATGAGTTAGTTTGTATATTTAAGAAACCTTATTATATGCTTTGGAGAAAATTTAATGGAGAACGAATTGTACTCCCCATCAAAGAGGCTGTTTCACAAGCCATCATCAGGGAAACTACTGCCGGTCATAAGCTTAAAGTCTGTATAGGTACAGATAGCCAGGTGAAAGGAAAGGATACAGAGTTTGCCACCGTTATTGTCTTTTTGAGAGAGGGACAGGGTGGTTTTATGTTCATTCACAATGATAGCACAGAGATAAAATACAGCATCAAAGAACGGATGCTTGTAGAAGTGGCAAAAAGTATTGAGGTCGCTTACGAGCTCTGTGACCTCTTTACTGCTTTTGACGTGGATATGGAAGTACATGCTGACATTAATACAAACCCACAGTTTAAAAGCAATGTAGCCCTCCGGGAAGCCATGGGTTACATCCTGGGAATGGGTTTTGCCTTTAAAGCCAAGCCGGAAGCTTTTGCCAGCAGCAGTTGTGCAAATAAAGTTGTGAACTGATCACATAAAAAAAGCACCTTTTGCGGTGCCTGGCATTGTTTGAAAATTTCTTTTTATTTGATGAATCCTTTTATAAGGTCCATTAATCCGTCGCCGCCATTTTTTTGCTGCTGTTGCTGAGCGCCACCGGCCAGTTGTTTTACGATATCCATTAATCCTCCACCACCACTGTTGCTATTGTTCCCTTGTGTAAACTGGCTGATCAAACTGCCAATATCCAAACCACTATTTTGTGCCGCTGTATTGGCCTGCCCGCCGGTGATAGAGTTCAGCAGGTTCTCAACAGAAAATCCATTATCATCTGATGAGTTGGTTTTATTAATCAATCCATTGATCACATTTGGGATAAGACTGCTGGCAACATTATTTGCCTCATTACCTCCCAGCTTATATTTGGTCATTAGTTTATTGGCAAAATGCCCCACCATCATGGCAACTATTGGGTTCTGTAACATATTCCCGATGCCGGATTTTTCCTCATTGCCGTCACTGCTTTTTTGCTGAAACAATTGCACCAGGCTCTGCACTCCTCCACCAGCTACAATGTTTCTGAAACCTGAGGCAACAGTATTTGTAGCTTCTGCCACTACTTCATTATTTTGTTCATTAGGTACCTCAGGATTATTATCTACTGCATCACCGGCATATTCTTTTACCAGGTTAAATAATTCTTCAAGCATAAATTATTGTTTGTTGTGTTTATAAAAAATGAAGTACCGTGACCCCTCAGCAAATTAATTTTCACCAGCCTTAAAACTATGGAATTTAAATCAGCACTTTGTTTGATCTAAAGTAAATTTTTTAAATGAGCAGACGAGAAAAGAAAATAGCACTACTTATTTGTACAGCTTTTATTACCATACAAACTTAAAATCCATTTAATAATTTTGCGAATCCTTAACCCTTGCTTAACTTTCTCAAAATGTTTAGTGGCTGAACGCCCGGTTACCATTGATAATCTGCTTAACTCGTCATTAACCCCAATCAAAAAAAGTTTCTCAGTTTTTCTGCTGACCTTTACATTTAACATTAGTTAAATCAAAAAACCCATTAGTGCTTAGCAAACCTTATAACTGGCTAATTTTACTTTTTACATTTACTATTATTATATTGGTTATAAGCCAGGTTTTTTTACTGAAGAAAGTATACAATGTAAGGATCAAAGAATTTAATAGCAATGTTGTAAAAAGCATTAGGGGCATCTATGAGGAAATGGATTTGATAGATACAAAATCTTTTCAATTACAAGAACTTATTGAACAACCAGATGATAACAGTTTTTTGTTTAAAATCAATGCAATACCGGTGGCAGATAGCCTGGTAACTGAGGCAGCAAAAATCCTTGAGGAATTTAGCATATTTACTCCCTGTTATATAGCAGTTTATGAAAGCAACAAAAATTCTATAGTACAGAATCATTTTATTCCATCAGCTGCCAATGAGTTAGAAGGAGATGGTTATTTTGAATCTCCTGTTGTAAAAAAAGATTACAATTATATCTTACTGGTGTTTCCCAACCGAAAAGGTTTTTTATTCAGCAGCCTGCAATGGTGGATCATCTCCAGCACTTTACTGGTTCTTGTTCTTGTGGCATTAGGTATAACAAATTTTCAACTTTACCGGCAAAAATTTCTTAATGAAATCCAAAATGATTTTATCAGGAATGTAACCCATGAGTTCCAAACACCATTAACCACATTGCTTGTTGGGCTTGATATTTTATCCAAACCAGGAATAGTAAACCAACCCGAAAAATTGGCAAAATATACCGGACTAATGCAGGGACAAACCTTCTACCTGAAGCAACATATAGAGAACATGGTAAGGGTAATGCAGGCCGACAGCCGGGGAATACCTTTGAAAAAAGAATGGGTAGCCCCAAATGAACTGGTGAAAGAGGCAGTAGCTCAACTCAACCAAACAATTGAAGAATGCGGAGCAGAAATTAAATTGAACCTGGAGCCATCTAATGAAGAAATAAAAGCAGAAAAAGGAAGCATCCTTATTGCCATAATAAACCTCATTACCAATGCTATAAAATATTCGCAACAACCTTTAGTAGAAATAAGCACTGGTGTTTCTGACGCTTCTTACCTGATTTCAGTAAAGGACAATGGTTCCGGTATTGCTAAAAAAGTACAGAAAAATTTATTTCAAAAATTTTACCGGGTACCAACAGGTGATGTGCACAATGTAAGGGGACTGGGCCTTGGTTTATATTTTGTAAAAAAGGCAATGAAGAACCATAATGGAAGTATAAGCGTAGTAAGTGAAGTGGATCAGGGAAGTACGTTTACTTTAGAAATTCCCCGAAGCAAAGGGAAGGTGTAGAAATTACAAAAAATATATCCGGATAAAATCAGGATAGAATCAAAAAGAAAAAAATGAAAAAGGAAAAAATTCTTTTCGCTGAAGATGATGCTTCACTGGCTTTTATGGTAAAAGATACTTTAGAAGAAACCGGGTATTCGGTTGTACACTGTAGTAATGGACAATCTGCCATTCAAATGTTTGACAAAGAAAAATTTGACCTCTGCCTGCTCGACATCATGATGCCAGGCAAAGATGGATACCAGGTTGCGAAAAAGATACGGCAGCTTAGTGACCGTATTCCAATTCTTTTTCTAAGTACAAAAAACCAGGAAGAAGACAGGTTGAAAGGCTATGAAAGCGGAGCGGATGATTATCTCCCAAAGCCATTCAGCATGCCGGAACTGTTGAAGAAAATTGAGGTCTTTCTCAGGCGATCCAAAATGTTTCACAGCGATAATGTACAAGAATACCAGGTAGGAAAAATATTTTTCAACTATACTAACCTGGAGATCATAAGTCCCAAAGGGACAACACGAATTACACAAAAAGAAGCCAACCTGATGCTATTTCTTTGTGAGCACCAAAACAAGATGGTGCGGCGGGAAGAAATATTAAGAGAAGTATGGGGAAAGGATGATTTTTTTCTCGGTAGAAGCATGGATGTATACATGACCAAACTCAGGAAAATGCTAAAGGCCGATCCTGATCTGGTCCTGGAAACTATCCATGGAGTTGGATTTAGGTTCTTAGTTCCGCAAAATGAAATTGAGTCTGAATAAAAA
>JBBQYS010000063.1:0-18074 GCA_038208485.1 Chitinophagales bacterium | reverse complement strand
ATTATCGGTGTAGTTATCATCTGCTACCAGGCGGTAAGCACCGTTCTTATAAGGAAACACAAGGCTGCCGTTTTCTATAAGTCCATCTGCACTGGCCTGCAAAGGTTTCTGTGTAAAGGGGTTGATTAAGTTTATTGGCTGGGTCATGTGTTGTGAAATTTTATTTTATTGCCGGTGTTTTATAAAGGATAAATATGCAGGTCTATCAGTTCAGTATTGGCCAGCATGGCTGCTTTGCTGAATTCTTTTTTATCAAGCATGATCCTGTAATGGCAGCCGCTGATAAGATCATAAATATCTTCCAGCTTATCTCCCTTGGCAGCAATAGGCTCCGGGTGAATGGCTACAATACAAACAGGCTTTAGATTTTTTAATGTATGCACTGCACCCTGCAGTGTATCATACTCAGCACCTTCTACATCTATCTTTATAAAATCGAGTTTACTTATATTGTTTTCTGTAACAAAGTTATCAATGCTGGTTACAGCCACATCAATACCGTGTAAAGAACGGTCCTCTTTATATTGAACAAGGCTGTTGCTGTTATCTGCCTGATCGTCGGAAATAAAAAAAGTGATCTTGCCTGTTTCTTTTCCAACAGCCTTTTGAAAGGTTTCGATGACCTGTTCTTTATGATTGATAGCAACTGTCTTTTGCAGCAGTCCATAGGTACTGGGTGCAGGCTCAAAAGCATAAACCTTGCCTTTTTCACCGGTAACCTGCGAAGCTATGACGCTGAACAGGCCGATATGAGCGCCAATATCAATGATCACAGCACCGGGTTTACAGTTCTCTTCCAACAGTTCAAAATTATCTGCTTCGTAAGTGGTGGGAAAATATTTAAAATACCGTGTTGGTAAGCGCAGGGTATGTCCATTCACCGTTCTTTTCAATCCCCTGCCCATACTGGCAATATCAAGCAGTTTGTAAATGAATTCTTTCATTAATTTCTCCGGGTTATGTTTTGGTTTTTAAATGCCGCACTTTAAAAGTACAGCTCAAACGCTTGATGGCAATGGTATATTGTCTTTTTGTTTACAGTCTCCATTGAACACAGGTTTTCCCGATTTCACTGGTAAAAGGAATAATAGCCACGAAGGCGCAAAGACACGAACTTGCCTGCCCTCCGGCAGGGTAAAAAATGCTTTGCATTTCCTTTGTGTCTTCGTGTCTTTGTGGCTAAATTCAATTTTTTTAAAGTTATTTACCAATATTTTAAATTGCTTATCATTAAGAAAAAAATTACTCAGCTTCGCTGCGAAAAAAGATTAGCCACCAAGGCGCAAAGACACGAACTTACGACTTAGCGGCTTTGTGGCTAAACTCATTCCAGGTCAATTACCCTCACATCCTTTTTAATTTAAGCTTTTATTATTTGTATTCAGCCTTAAACCACTCAATAAATTTACCAATACCTTCCTCAAGCCCTGTTGCCGGTTTATAATTGAACAAGGCAGCAGCCTTATTGATATCTGCAAAAGTAATATCCACATCTCCCGGCTGCATAGCCTCATGTACCACCTGCTTTGGCCTACCCATGGCCTTGTAAATAATATCCACCAATGTATTCAATGTAACCGGACTATTATTCCCCAGGTTTACTGTGGTATAGATGCCGGTATTTTGCAAACAATATTCCAGGGCATTATAAATCCCTGATACGGTATCGTCAATATAAGTATAATCACGGGCCGTTTTGCCATCACCAAATAATTCCAGCGGCTGGTCATTGGCTATCTTTTTTACGAATTTATGGATGGCAAGGTCTGGCCGCTGGCCCGGGCCATATACCGTAAAGAACCTGAGGTTAATTATATCAATATTGTACAAATGATGAAAGGTATAATTCATCAACTCCCCTGCTTTTTTGGTAAAAGCATAAGGAGAGATGGGATTATCAACCGGGTCATCTTCGTGAAAAGGTGTCTTTTTGTTATTGCCATAAACCGAGGAAGATGATGCAAATACCAGTTTGGTAATTCCCTTTGCCAGCATGAACTCATGTACTTTTTGGGTACCTACAATATTGGTTTGAAGATAACCTGCCGGGTCTTCAATAGAAGGCCTTACCCCGGCTTTTGCAGCTAAATGAATTACTGCGCTGATATCATTTTCCTTTACCGCGTCGAGGGGCCGGGTAATATCAGCCTCATAAAATTTGAAAGCGGGGTTTGCTTTGAATTTAGAGAGGTTTGATTCCTTAACGGATCTTGGATAAAACGGGTCAAAATTATCCACCCCAATTACCTGGTAGCCCTTTGACAATAATAAGTTGCATACATGGCTGCCTATAAAGCCTGCACAGCCGGTAACTAATATGGTTTGCATAATGCTGTAAAAATAATGATTATACTATTCCGAATATATAATGACACGGTTTACACGATAATGTGGTACAGTTTTGGTTGACCTGGTTCTCAATCCCCTGAAAAACTATGAGTATATTGCAGTTTTTAAGGACATGATTTACCCGGCATATTACAACAGATAACTTATAACCAGTAACTGGACCCATGCAGCATATTACCATATTCGATTACTTATTGTTGCCGGTTTACCTGTATATTTTGTATATTATTGTTAGAAAAAGAGCCCTCCAGTTAACAAGTGCCGAGTTAGCGAAAATTTTTTTTACGGCTTTTGTTCTGCGTATGTTTGGGTCGGTGGCTTATTCCATGATGGTACAGTATTACTATGGCTATGGCGATTCCTTTACTTTTTATGTGGGCAGCAATTTTTTAAGGGACCAGCTTCTACAGGATGTCGGCAATATTAAATACTTTTTTTCACCTGCAAGTGAAGTATATAAATGGTACAACTTTGAAGTGGGCGATATTAATTACTCCGGTTATTTCAGTATTGCTTCTAACCTGTTTATCATGAAGATATCTGCCATTGTTTCTTTCCTCGCCTTTAATAAATTTCTCATCATCTCCATAATCTTCGGCTTCTTCTCCTTTAGCGGTCAATGGAAGCTTTTCCAGGTATTTAATGATATCAACGAGGGGCGGCACCAGAAACTACTGGCCTGGGCAGTTTTATACACGCCTTCTATCTGGTTCTGGGGCAGCGGCCTTATGAAGGAATCCATCTGCTTGGGTGGCCTGGGTTACATCATCCATTTTCTGTACAAAATATTTGTAAAGAAGAAGTTTGTACTAAGAGATATTGTTGTATTGATCTTGATGGTTTACCTGGTGGGAAGTATTAAAAGTTATATTATTATTATCCTCGTAGTTAGTTTATCAACGCTAGCTTTTTATAATCTCATTGCCAGGTTTAATAATATAATTTTTAAATCTTTTTTAATGTTAATGTTTCTTTTCGCAAGCCTGGTGCTAGCTTATATTTTCAATTTTAGTTCCCAGTTAGAAGTACTTGCCGAAGAATCAATGGTACAGATTCAAACTTACCAGCATAATTACGAAGTAACCCGGCAAGAGGATGAAACAAGCAGGGCCGGATTTCAAATACTGGAAATTGACCCTTCTCCTGCCGGGTTAATGCTACACAGTCCAGTAGCTATATTTACATGTCTTTTCAGGCCCTTCATCTGGGAAAGCCGTAAGATCATTATTTTATTTACTTCGCTGGAATCGATGCTGCTTTTATTGACCACCCTTTATCTTTTATTTAAGCTGCGGTTCTTTGGATTTTTTAAGGGCATATTCGGCGATCGATATGTATTATTTTGCTTTGTAATGTCCATGCTTTTTGCCCTCATCATCGGTTTCACCACCTATAATTTTGGCACCATGGCACGCTATAAGATCATGCTCCTGCCATTCTATTATTTTATGCTGGTGCAGCTATATACTGTATATAAAATAAAATACTTTAAGCAGGTTACCTAAACTCTTCTTTATTTTGCAACATAAAATTATGCAGACAGAACCTATTTTAATGAGCACAGTGACAAACGAGATGGCCAACTATAATGCAGAACCAGGTTTACTACACCGTACAGCCAACAGGGAAATTGCAGATTTCACCACCAGTGGTATTGATAAGAATATTGATATGAAAGTGGTAAAATCCTTTGGGGAGGAATGGAACAAGTTTCACAATTTTTCGCCAAAAGTTATTGAGAAGATATGTAAGGAGTATTTTGATATTGTGGATTCAACCGTGATCAATAAAGATACCTACATGATTGATATTGGTTGCGGAAGCGGCAGGTGGAGTGAATACTTCCTGGACAAGGTGAATTTTATTGAGGCAGTAGACCCCAGTGATGCAATCCTTGCTGCTGATAAATTATTGGAGGGAAAAGATAATATCCGCATAACAAGGGCCAGCATCAATACCCTGCCCTGGCCCGATGAGACCTTTGATTTTGGAATGAGTGTGGGTGTATTACACCATATACCCGATACCCAGGCTGCACTTAATGCCTGTGTAAAAAAGATAAAAAAGGGCGGGCATTTTTATGTATACCTCTATTATAAACTCGATAACCGGGGCTTTTTATTCAAGTCACTTTTCCGCCTGTCGGACCTGTTGAGAAGGGTTGTAAGCAAATTGCCTTCGGCAGGAAAAAAGATGACCTGCGACGTACTGGCCGTTGTAGCCTATATGCCCTTTGTGTTAATGGCCCGTTTACTTTTTTTACTGGGATATAAAAAAATGGCTAAAAAGATCCCGCTTTCTGCCTATGCCAATAAGGATTTTTATATTATCCGTAACGATTCGCTGGATAGGTTCGGCACCAGGCTGGAACAGCGTTTCAGTAAACCCGAAATTGAAGCCATGATGAAACAGGCAGGGCTGGAAAATATCCGTTTTGGAGAAGACTCAGCCTTTTGGCATGCGATAGGCCGCAAAGTATAAAACAATCTGAAGTTTAACTAATTAAAAAGCTGTCAGCCTGAGCTTGTCGAAGGCGGGTTAATCAACAAGTACCCCAGCTTCGACAAGCTCAGCTTAACATCACTTAACTTAATAAGATTTATTTTTGATCTCCCTCCAGTATCCTTTCATATAGCGCTACCGCAGCAGCTGCATTTTTTTTCCAGGAAAACAGCTTTAATCTTTCCTGCCCTTTTGCAATAAGTTCAGCCCTCAGCAGGTCGTTCTCATAAAATTTCAGAATAGCCGCTGCAATATCCCCCGTATCATAAGGATAAAAATACAAGGCAGCATCCCCTGCTATCTCGGGAAGCGAAGTTAAATTTGAGCAAAGCAAGGGAAGCTTATAATAATAGGCTTCCAGCACGCCCAGGCCAAAGCCTTCAGAAAATGAAGGGAAAATATAAGCATCAGCCTGTTTAAAATATTTTTCTACACAGGCCTGCGAAAGATAACCTGTAAAATAAACATGCTTTCCATTGCGGTTAATGCCTTTCACCACTTCAATATCTGCAGGCTTAAGGTGCTTATCATTGCCAATGATCACCAGTTTTTTGTGTGATGGCAAATGCTCCATGGCTTTTTGAAAGCCCTGTAAAAGCCTGGAGATATTTTTATGGATCCTGAAAGTGCCTACGTATAGTAAATAGTCACTGTTCACTGGTACCTCTTCTTCGCAGCCGGTATCATCAGCATTAATTTCGTTTACAAGGTGCTCCCAACCCAGGTGAATTACATTTATTTTATTTGCTACTTCATTATTAAGACAGTAGGTATTAACAAGGTCTTCCTTGGTAGATTGTGAAACTGCAATAATCGCTTTGGCAGTTTTCAATGCGTTCCTAATCACTTTATCCATATAGAATTGGGCAAGGTTAAAGGTAAACCTCGGACTGTCAAAATATCTTTTGAAAGTGATATCATGAATGGTACACACACCTTTTTTTAAAGCAAAGGGATAATTATTGGAGGTAATGTGCACCAGGTCAAATTGTTTTTCGTATTTCCGTAAGAACCAGAACATATCCCAATCACGTTTAGGACCGATAGGTGCTATATGGGCCTCAATTACATGCAATCGTTTATCCTCCAGCTGGCTTGTAAAAGCTTTACGCTGTAATCCTTTGTTTATAAGTATACTGTATTCGAACTTTTCAAAACTGGATTCAGGCAGGTATTTAATTAAATTAAGTATAGTATGGCTCAGCCCATCCAATTGCGCTGTTACCGTACTGGCATCTATCAATATCTTTTTTTTCATCAACCAGTTTTTAAGGTCTCTATAAATAATTGCCTGTACCCATTTACCATACCTGCATTGGAAAATTTTTGCTCGGCATACCACCTTGCTGCCACCGCTAATTTAATTCTTTGATTACTGTCTGTGATCAACAGTTGCAAAGCCGTACACATGGCTTCCGCATTTTTGGCCGGAACTAAGATACCCGTCACTCCATCTTCGATCATATTATGTATCCCTCTTACATCCGAGGCAATCACAGGCAAGCCAAATGCCATAGCCTGCATGATCGCTGTACTCATGGTTTCGCCTAATGAAGCATGTACATAAATATCAAGTGACCGGAGGAATTCCACTAATTCCTTTTCATTCAGCATACCCGTAAATTCCACTGCACTGCCCAGTTCCAAAGCCGTAGCCTTATCAACGAGTGGTTGGTAATAATCCCCATCACCGGCTATTTTCAATATCAGTTTGCGGTCAGTTATTTTTCCCGATCTCACTAAAAGGGAAAATGCTTCCAGCAATGTTATATGATCCTTTATACGCACCAGCCTGCTTTGCATACCAATGACCATTGTTTTATCAGTACTGCAAATAAGGCCCGGTTTATAAAGATCCAGGTCAAGCCCGTTGGGTATTACGGCAACTTTTTTTGACCTGTAAACCATACTTAACTTCTTTTTGATCTCCTCCCGGTAGGCCTCACTCAAAAATACGATACGATCGGCTATTAACATGGCCACAAAAAGCCATACCCATTCCATTTTTACTTTTAAATGGTTGGCCTGTGTTTCCCGTATAATTATCTTTTTCTTTTTTTTGCTGAACAGGGCCGCCAATTTAGCGGGCATAATGTATGCACTGCTATGTAAAAAAATAATATCGGCATCGCTGTCACTTATTTTTTTTATAAGCTCTCTGTAATATTGAAGATCTAAACCGGGGTTTTTAGAAACAAAACTCCACGGTATCTGATGTGCTGCACAGCTTTCAATATACTCCGGCTTCACCGGTTCAATACCATTAAAGATGGCCTCGTACTCAAATACATTTTTATCAGCTCCTTTCACAAAAGAAAAAAATACATTGCCATGCCCACCTAATCCCGAATATAGTACATGTAAAATTTTCACAAAAAACCTTTTTTATTTTATCTGATTCTTTTTTAATCAAGTATTATTTCCCCTTTTTAACATCCTGTCTCATGTAAGTATTATAAATTCTTTTTTAGACCTTGTGTTATTTTAAAAAAAAACTTGCACTAAATTTTCTGATGGTTTAAAATTTTTCAATTATCAAACGGGCAAATGTAGGGTTTGGACCCACCCTTATTGGCTAGTCAAGTCTGTATCGCCAACTTTGAACCTGGAACCAACAGGACATTCGTGGATACATAAGTGACCATGGAATCAGTATCATTTGTTGGTAGCTACATCTTCTACAACAGCCTCCCACAGTTTAAGCACTTTTTTTACATTGAGTTTATCAAACACCTTTCTTGCATTTGTTGATAACCTATTTATCGTTTCAGGCTCTTGAATTAATTTTATTAAAAATGTTAAATATTGATCTTCGTTTTTATCTTCTATTAGAAATCCATTTTCATTGTGTTCAATCAACTCTGATGGTCCGGTTTCGCAATCATAACTAATACAAGCACATCCGTTCCCCATGGCTTCACAAAGCGCTACCGGGTAGCCTTCAAAGTCTGAGGTCATCGCAAATATCTTTGCACCAGCATAATAACGGCCGATTTCTTTTTGGGCACCCATTAATATTACGGTATTCTCTAAATGACGCTCCCCAATCATTCTTTCCAGTTCAGGTCTTTTAGATCCCTCTCCAACAATCCATAGTTTCCAATCGCTTACTTTAAGTTTATCAAATAGTTCAATCAGTACATCAAATCTCTTTTGATCAGCCAATCTCCCAACGCCCAAAATCACATTTTCCCTGAAAATTTGGTCCTGATTAATTATATCACTGTTGATGGCATTAGGAATTACGTATTTTCTGGATGGTAATTTAACTTTTAACTCATCAAATATCTCAAAGGTTCCTTCTGTTAAAACTACTGCCGCTTCAGTTCTTTTATACAATAGTTTTCTAAATGGACGTAATACAGTATGTAAAATAGCGTGAGATGGTGTTACCTGAAAAACCATAATAACCTGCACTTTGCAAAGCAGCTTTGCAAAACAGGTCCAGATAATCGAAGTATCCATAAACGGAATAGCAACATCTGGTGTAATGCGTTTAAGGGCCTTGGGAAGCCCGAAAAATCGTTTTATAACATTATAAACGGGAGATAAGATTCCATAAGAAGTGGACGTACTGTGTAGCGGGAAAATCTTAACCCTCGAATCTATTTTAAAAAAAGAAGTTCCCTCATCAAATGTAATTATTGTAACGTCTGCAGTTTCAACCCATTCATTAGCTAAACTTATTAATGCACGCTCCGCTCCACCCATTTGCAGATTAGGAATAATAAAAGCAATTGTACGCATAATCGTATAAAATATTTTTTTAACGTAATTAAAGTTACACTTTCTTTCAACCTATAAGATTAACCCGAATTTCCAAAAAATCCGTTTTCAGAATAACAAAGGATATTCTGCCAGTCAATTATATCCGAATAACTATTGACTTTATTGCCGTTCATATCTTCTAGCTTAAAATCATTTTGCAATAATTCATTGACCACCCAAGAAGGATCCGAAACACCGTTCAATCCATTTGGATGCAACTCAATGACATATTTATGCAATGGATTTCTATTGTTTATTATTATGGATATCAGGTTTTTTTCATACCCCTCAATATCAATCTTAAATAAAGTAGGTAGGTTTTTATATTCTATTAAAATATCTTCCAGGTTTATAAGTTTAGCCTCGGTACCCGCATCAGCCAAATGTCCGGAAAAAGGGCCTATCGAAAAATCCATTCTTGCGGTGCCCGATTCATTTGAAACAGCAGCTAATACAGTTTTTACCCTGTTTGATAATTTATTTTTCAGGACTGATTTTTCAAGATGCGCCATAATCTTACTGTTTGGGTCGTAAGCTATAACTTTAATATTTTTGTTCCTAAGGGAAACAGATATTGTCATAATGCCTATATTGGCGCCGATATCAATAAAATATTCATGCTCCTTTGAAAGGTCCAGCAATTTGTCCTGAATCTCCCTATCCACATTTTCAATCCTTTTACCATGTAACCATAAAAAAGAATAGTCCACTGCATTAAAATATATTTTACCTGAATAAAAGGACTGGGAAATTACTCTGTTTTGCAGCATTTTCTTTATGAGCCTACGAATTCCCTTAAACCTATATAACAGATTTGACAAAAGTTTGTACATGTTTATTGTTTTATATTCATTAAGAAATAGAATCCTTGTTTCTAGCAGTTATTATTCCGCCAGTTCTGAATAGGTATTTTCTATTCAGCCCAATCATCATCAGTAAATAAATGAAATAAGAAATACAAAATCCATAGGTTGCCCCAATGGTATCAAATAAATTTATACAAACCAGAGTAATGACTATGAATATGATTAAAGCTATAATATCGGTTATCAAATAGAGTTTGGTCTTTGCTTTGGCCCACAGTATCATGGATAGCATCCAGCCACCAATCTTAAAAATATCGCCCAATAATTGAAAGTTGAATAATTCTTTTGTGCCTTTAAATTTTTCTGTCAATAATAAATTAATAATGAGATCCCTGCTCAACCAAATAATAAATGTCAACATAATAACTGTGGGCAATACAAGTTTTCCAACTTTTATTATTTCGGCCCGTATCAGTCCGTCATCCTTCAATGATGATAGTTTTGGAAGCAAATATACACTCAGGATACCCATAATAAATGCCAGATAAAAGTCTGATATCCTCATAACCGTTTGCCATTCGCCTGCCTTTGCCAGTCCGAAGTCGGCAATCAGTTTATTTCGGATAACAAGCTGGCTGAAGGGTGCTATAAATGCCGCAAAAATTGACATTAATGAAAACCCGAGTAACTTTGCCATTAAATCTTTATCAAAATAAGGTTTCAATTCCTGTAATCTGAACCATTTATACTTTTTAACTAATACCAAGTGAATAATAAAAATGATGATGCTAGAAAAATTTGCATAAATAAGAATGCCATACAGGCCTAAAGACTTTGCGAAGAAAAACAGAAATAGCAGATTAACAACAGACGTAATTACATTTGCAATAGTCAGGTATTTGATTTGACCCAATCCATTCAGAATACTGGTTAAAATAAAATTCATTGCAGTTATCGGCAGGAATAATCCATATAACAAATAGACAGCACTGTAGGAATCATCGAGTAAGGCCCGGTTGGCAAGGATATTAGATCCGGCTAATAAACAGATACCAAAAAATATGGAACAAATAACAGTAATAGTTAAAGATGCCCTTATAACCTTTAATTGGGAATCTTTATCATCAAAATACTGAGAAAGGTACTTAATCGTGCCGGTATTGATCGCTCCGGTAGATAACACATAAAAAAAAATAACAGAATTAAGGAATTGAGATTGCAAGGCAACTCCTTCGGGTCCAATCTCCACAGCTAGTATCTTGACAGCAATCAAACCCACTAGCAAACTGGTTGCCTGAGAAATTGCGGTAAAAAAACTAACTTTAAAAATATTCATTGATTATTTTCTTTTTATTTACTTAAAACAATTTCTTCAGTTTCAAGAAAAACCATTTTATTATTTGCCTTTGGTGCATAAAAGAAAATTCATAATATTTTATTAAAAGCCAGAGATTACTAAAAGAAGGATTGTCGGCAATTTGATTATACAATAATAGTTTATTACCCGTATTCAGACCCTTTTTTACAAGACCTGGATAATCTTTTTTATATAAATTCAACACTTTATTAAATTGATTTTTTACGTTTTGAGCCTGAAGTTTTGTTATGCTTCCGGGTGTTGCTCTATAAACATGGAAAAAATCATCCACATAAATAAATTTTGACCTCCTTGCCATTTCTGCAATTATATACAAATCAAGTCCAAAATAATTCGATTGAGCAAATATCTCCTTGATTAAACAGGTTCTGAAAAAAGATGAATGTAATGCCGGTAAATACTTGTTCAAAATTATATCCTCAAATATATACCCTGATTTAAAGGGAGGCGTTCGGCATTCTATCAGATTATTTTGTTCATTACGTAATTTATTTTTGCCATAAACCAGGCCTACGTCAGGATTATTCTCCAATATGTTAAATTGTTTCTGTAACCTGTATTCATCCAACCAATAATCATCCCCCTCCAGATATGCGATATAATCAGGCTGAATATCTATACATTTAGCAAGCAGTTGGTTGAAATTTTTTTCAGCCCCAAGATTAATTACAGGATTTGATAAGATAATTTTATCCGGGTACCTGGCTTCAAAATTTGCAATTATTTTCCTTGTTCCATCTTTTGAACAATCGTCTCCCACAACAATTTTAAAAGAAAATGTTGTTTTTTGTATCAACATACTTTCCAAAGCTTCCCTCACAAAATTTGCGTGATTGTATGTAATAAATAATACACATACTTTAATTTTTTCCATAAAGCTTATTTTCCCTTTTCGCACATTAAAAAAATACTTGAACATAGGTCAGGGTATATCTGCCCCAACTGAAAACATCCCTGTAAATATTCTTCAGAAATGATATCAGTATTTAATAACCTGTCCCACTGAAAATTTGCAAGTGCTTTAAAAAATATACCGGAACGATGTACCACTTTTAAACCTGCCGCCCTTGCATCTCTTTCCAATGTATCTAAACTATAGGTGATGCGGTGGCCATGCTCTGCTTCTGCAGGAGTGATGGCATCATTATGTGTAATAAGCCCCATTTTCACTGCTATCTGCCGGGATGGTGCATTGGCATTGGGACAAACTAAAAAGAAACGGCCATTGTCAGAAAGCCATTCGTCATTAATTTTTTTCATTACGCTTACCGGGTTATCCAGATGCTCCAAAACATGCGTAAGAATAATGTTATCATATTTTTCAGGAAGCGTGGCTTCTTCAAAAAGCGCATTTATGAATTTTATCTTATCACCAAATTCTTTTTTTGCAGTTATAATGGCTTCATCTGAAGCTTCCACACAGGTAATGTCGTTGAAGAGTGGTACCAGGCGTCTTGTAAAATCCCCTTTAAAACTGCCCAATTCCAAACAGTTTCCTTTTTGAAAAAAAGGTTCAAAGGCCTGTATCATAAACCGATGCATGACATCAAAATCAAAATTATAGGCATACTTATGATCGCTGGTATCTTTTAGTTCCTTGTTATAATCCCTTACTGTACTCATGATTTATTTTATATTTTAATCTTTTACAAATACTTTTTCATAATTATTAAATCGTCTTTGATCGCTGATTGATGAAATTCAAATTTTTTATACAATTGTATTGCGGCTGTGTTTTTATTAAATACCTCCAATGCAATTTCAATGAATTGATGTTCTGCTGCATAGGTAAAGCACATTTCCATCAGTTGTGATCCTATTCCTTTTCCGCCATATATTTTCAACGTGCTTACATTGGTTATGTATCCAATCCTGTCTTTTGTATTATTAAAATATGCCGCAATTAATCCCGCCAACTCATCATTGACCCAAGCTTCAAAAGTAATGGAGTTTTCCACTATCTTTTTAGAATATGTATTAATATCTACTTTATCAGTCAATCTGGGTACAAACTCTTCATTGCATTTTACTAGGTGGGAAAATACATTTCCAAAATCAGCTGTTTTTACTTTATAAATAATATTTTCAGTCACTGTATTTAGAAATTATTTAGGAAGTCTGTAATTCAGCAATACCAAAGCCCTGTTTTCCAAACCCGTTTCCATTATACAACATATATACTTTATCATCACACTGAAAAATATGCGGATAACACATCATCTCCGAGTCCCATCCTTTTTCAGAAAAACTAATCCCTGTGTTTTCATCATCCCTATTCCAATTCATCAAATCATCTGACCATGCATATCCCAATCGGTATCCACGTTTCGGATTATTTCTAAAATCGGTTGCCTCCCTGAAGCAAAAATACATATGATACCTGTTGCCAATCTTTGTTACTGTTGGTAGTGCCTGGCATTCATCCGCATTTAAACTATCGGTTATGATTTGCTTTCCTTCTTCTTTCTTCCAGCTTATCCCATCGGTTGATGTGGCATGAGCAATTTTATAAACCCTTGCAGGAGGCTCATTATCCTTTGCATCAATCCATTTTTTACCAAAAATATACCACATATGAAATACGCCTTCGTAAAACTGAACAAATGAATCCCCAACCAACATTGACTCATATAACGAAGAGGTTAAAACGGGGCCCATACCTGCTTTTTTAAATGTAAGCCCTTCGTCATCACTGAAAGCTAAACCGGTAGAAGTTTCAACAGATACTGACTGCCTGCGGCTCCATCCACATGTGTAGGCAAAAATTTTACCATCATGCCTTAAAATATTTATAGGGAAAATTCCATGCTCATCAAAACAGCCAAGTCCGCCTAATTCAATAACAGTTTTGGAGGAAATACTTATTACTTTGGTAAAGTTTTTGTCAAAATCGGCAAAGGCAATAAAGCTCAGGTATTTTCCTGTTGCAGCATCTTTTTTTCTTGTCGAAAAATAGACCCGTACAAAATCATCAAACACCAAGGTTTGTGGAGATTGTGCAAACCCAATACTGTCATCAGGCAAATTATGTTTTGCAGGATCAAATATTAATCCTTTTTTCTGCCATTTCATTGGTTACTAATTTTTACGGTTGATATTTTTCAAGTTTTGCTAATCCAAAACCATATTTCCCAACCTGATTGCCAAGATAGAACATGTACACTTCGCCATCCAGTTCAAAGACATGCGGATAGCTTATCATTTCACTATCCCATCCTTCTGCCGAAACATCAATACCAACTTTTGAATCATCTCTTTCCCAATTTATAAGATCGGGTGAACTGGCATATCCAATTCTATACCCGTTTTCTTTTCCACGGTAATTGGTGCTATGCCTGTAACAAAAAAACATGTGATATTTTCCATTATAGAAAAACACATCCGGGCTTGCCTGAGCCTCATTATTTTCTACTCTGGCTGGTATAAGATCCTTATTATGTTTAATCCAGTTTATTCCATCATCGGATGTAGCCATACGGATTGCATACACCGGCTCCGGTTTTTCATTATCTAAAACCCATTTTTTACCGGCAATATAAAACAGGTACCATTTATTATTGAACCTTCTTATTTTTGGGCCGCTTAAAATAAACGGTTCATCGATACTATATGATAAAACCGGGCCAGCCCCAATCTTATCAAATGTTTTTCCTTCATCTTTGCTAATGCCATATCCAATGGCTACATTAAATGGCACCGATTCACATCTTGTCCATCCTGCATAATAGACCCTGAATTCATTTTCGTATTTTATAACAGAAACAGGATACGTTCCAAATTCATCAAAAGTTCCCAATTCACCCAACTTCAAAATGGGCGTTTCACTTATCTTTTTTATTTCCAATAAATTTTCCCGGTTCAAATCAACATAAGCTGAGTAACTCACATATTGTCCATTTTCATCTGCAGAGGGCCTGCATGAAAAATATACCCTTACAAAATCATCGAAAACCAAAACAGCAGGAGCCTGTGCAAACTCTTTGAGCCAGCTTCTGTCTTTAACTTCCGTCGGTTTAAAAACCCTCCCCATTTTTTCCCATTTAAACATTTATATATTTAGATTAGTGTGTAATAAGATTGCAAGTACTCCTGCGTTTTTTCTTTAGAATTAAACATTAGGACATCTATAATTGAAAGCCAGGGTACAAATTCATTTGCAAACTGGGGATATTCAATTGAATTGGATTTCATAAAATTAAGTTCAATATTATTTTGTTGAAATGTTTCTTTTGAATAAAGTTCTATCCCTCCAATTGGATTAATGTATTGTGATGCCCCTAATTCCCTGCAGATAGCAACTACCTTATCCTGAGATTTTAACTGATGATCGATTGGTACAGTGGAAGAAACAACAAGTTCAGTTTTAATATCAAGGTATTCATTTACAGCTTCCAGAGATTGGCATATATAACCAAATAAATTTTCCTCATCATTGTTAATTACAGATTCCAATAAGGGATATACTGAGTCAAATTCAAGTGCTTTTTTATAGAATTCAACCAGCCTTCTTAATAATTTAACACGTTCTGTTTTAAAAGTATCAGCCAGCTTTCTCTGATCTACATTCAAATAATCCGAATCTTTTTTTATGGGGATGGTAAAGTATTCGTCTTTGCCGTTTGCCAAAATCCGATTTCGGTTTATCCAACCCTTCTTTGTAAACTGAATATTATCATACACCACAAACTTATCAACCGCATTGATCAGTTGAAAATACCCGATGTAGGGGAAAATATAGGGTTGCATGATGGCGAGCTTCATTAAAAACAGGATTTAATAAGTTCGCAAATGTTGATTATATCTTTTTCTTCCAGGTCATAATACATAGGTAATGCCAAAGCCTTTACACTGATTGATTCTGAGATTGGGCAAACTTCTCCCCGGTATTGTGGTAGGTTATTCAGTGATGGATAAAAATACCGCCGGGTATTGATATTGTTTTGTTGCAGTTTTGACATAATGGTAAGCAATCTTTCTTCGCTATCAAAAATTACAGGGTGATAACTATAATTATACCTTGTTCCCTCAATAGCTTCAGGTCTTTGTATAGGTAACCCCACCAAGAGCCGTTCATACAATTCAGCTATACTTTTTCTTTTTGCTATAAAAACGTTCATCATGGGCAATAAACATAGTCCCATGGCTGCATGAAATTCGGAACTCTTTCCATTTATACCGATTGAAAAATGCTCATCACCTACATGACCAAATTGACGGTATAAGGTCATCTTTTTTGCTAATTCATCATCGTTAGTAATAATTGCACCGCCTTCAATAGTGTGAAAAACTTTTGTGGCATGAAAACTACAGGTTGCAATATCCCCAAACGATAAAACCTGCTTTCCATTAAATTGAGCGCCGAAAGCATGCGCTCCGTCATAAATAACTTTCAGGTTATGTTGGGAAGCAATTTTTTGGATAGCCTCCACATCGCAGGGGTTACCATACACATGCGTAGCTAAGATGGCAACCGTATTTTTAGTTATCAGCGGTTCTATTTTTTGCGAATCAATATTAAAGTCTGTGTTTTTAATATCGGCAAATACGGGCTTGCATCCCTCCCATAAAATAGAGTTGGTAGTGGCCACATAAGAAAACGGGGTGGTAATTACTTCGCCATGTATGCCCAATGCTTTTAGTGCAATTTGCAAAGCAATGGTGCCGTTATTTACGTACAGTAAATGTTTAACGCCTAAATAATCTTTTAATTTTTTTTCCAGTTCCTGCACCAACGGGCCATTATTAGTTAACAAACGTCTTTCCCAAATACCTTTTAAATAACTAAAATACTGCTCCTGTTCCGGTAAATATGGCTTTGTTACTGTTATCATTAATATATGTTATTACTTATTATTTCTAATATCATGCACCAACTGGATAACAGCTTTAGTTTTACTTAAACTAACCCTATTCCCCCCAATTATCTCCTCATAACTCCTAGTATTCAAACCTCCAAAACCTTCACTAAACTCCAGCACTTCATCATCGACCGTTAAAGAACGGTAAGCATTTTTACCCGCTGCTTTTGTAGCTGAAGGCAGATCGCTTTCTTCATCAGGTTATGACCTGTATCTTTTATAGCCTTCATATGCCTTGGCGCTATATAACCGCCTGCTCTTATTAATGCAAAATTTTTCATCCAGTTATTTTATGCTTTTAAACTTGTTATTTTAAAATGCCTAAACCCCTAAACTTTCTAAACCTTCTAAACCCCCTTTCAACAACACTCAACTATTTTCAACAATCTTCAACCCTCCATCTACCTGCTCCATATCAGCAGTTTCTCATTTACATTTTTACTTTCCTTCAATGCTGCAAATTCTTCCGGCGAATAGATCACATACCGTATCTTTCTTTTTACCATGGGCTCGGCTTTTTCTATCAGCTCGGTGAGGTAGGCTGTATTAACAATGCCCACCAGCTCCAGGTCTATCATATTGGTATCATTGCCTTTGGCAAACTCGCCTGTTAAATAAACCCTTTCCACTTCGCCCAGTTGAGAGATCACATTTTCAATAATGGTATCTATACCCACGTATTTTTTGATGATGCTGTGCAGGTCAAAAAAAAGCGGGTGCTTTGTATTGGCGGTAAAATATTTCCGGTTGCCCTGTACATCGCTGCTTACCATACCGGCTTTTTCCAGTTTATTAAGCTCCAGGCGAATGGCATTGGTGCTTTCTCCAAACTCTTCCTCCAGCCCACGTAAATAGGCTCGGTTACTGCTGTTTAAAAAGAACTTGAGCAATAACTTGATACGTGTTTTGGAAGAAATGAGTGCTTCTATCATTAAAAACGAGTAAATAAACTACTCAAAGATAAATAGTTTATTATCCAAGACTGCATTTTTAGTAAAAAGGTTGTATGGGAAGGAAAAATAAGGGAGGGTGAGAACAGTTGAAGATGGTTGAAAGTAGTTGAATATGGTTAAGAGGCAACTGAAACAACCTTCAACAATGTTAAACAATATTCAACAATGTTAAACAACCTTCAACGGCATTCGATTGGGTTCAGCTTGCCCTTTTTACTGCATTATTTTCTAAGATATATTCCACCCCGCTTTCGTTACAGGTGGCTTTCCCTGCTTCATCAAACAGCAGTTTTTGACCAAATTCACTCATCCAGCCAGTCTGCCTGCCGGGGTTGCCTACTATTAATGCATAAGCGGGTACATCTTTGGTAACCACGGCCCCGGCACCTATAAAGGCATATTCGCCAATGGTATTACCGCAAACAATGGTGGCATTGGCGCCAATACTGGCTCCTTTTTT